>JACQAL010000060.1 GCA_016195025.1 Bacteroidota bacterium
ATGAACAAGTGGATGATATTTGCGTAATCGGTATTAGAATATAGAAGATAAGAAATGAATTTGCTGTAAAGGTTTGAATCCATCCCGATACGGCTTCTATCGGGAAGGATGATATTTGCGTAATAGGAATAAAAGTTTAGATTTTATTATACCGAAGGTAGTTAGGTTTCCGAAAAATGAGAAAGTCCCAAGCATCAAGCCCCAAGTTTCAAGCCCCAAGAAACAGCCAACAGCAACGGCTGTTTTCTTGGAATTTGGGACTTGCCGGCCGGCCGGCAAGGCAGGGAATTTGGAACTTTGGACTTCAACATTTCGCAAAGCCGATTTGTTTCAGTATAAAGAGAGGGAAAGAGGGAGAGTTTGTTTGAAAGTTTTTACGGAGAAAGTGGTGATACAGTAAGCGGTGCACGTTCTGAAAAATTAGTTTGCCGGCCCGCTTTCTTTTCCTGAAAGAACTCTATTCAAACAATTCATTTTTTTCCAAACAAGCAGTTGCTTTGTGAATATATTTGCACAAAATAGTTTATGCAATCTGAAAAAGTAAAATGCCTCATCATCGGCTCCGGTCCTGCCGGATACACGGCAGCCATTTATGCCGCGCGCGCAGATTTAAAACCGGTAATGATTGCCGGAATGGAACCTGGCGGGCAGTTGATGACCACCACCGAAGTTGAAAATTATCCCGGCTACCCCAGTGGAATTCAGGGACCGCAGATGATGGATGACTTCCGCAAACAGGCGGAGCGCTTCGGCACAAAAATAATTTACGGCTACGCTTCCTCGGTTGATTTTTCTTCCTATCCCTATAAAGTGGTGGTGGATGAAAAAGATACGCTCATTGCAGAATCAATAATTATTTCCACGGGCGCATCGGCAAAATGGCTCGGCATTGAATCGGAGCAGCGCCTGCGAAAACTCAGCGGAGGGGTTTCCGCCTGCGCAGTGTGCGATGGATTTTTTTTCAAAGGGCAGGATGTGGCGATTGTGGGCGGAGGCGATACCGCTGCCGAAGAAGCAACGTATCTTTCCAAACTCTGCCGCAAAGTGTACATGCTGGTGCGGAAAGATTTTTTGCGCGCCTCCAAAGCCATGCAGCACCGCGTGGAAAATACGGCAAACATTGAATTGCTTTACAATCATGAAACGGTGGAAGTGCTTGGCGAAACCGGAGTAAGCGGAGCGAAAATAAAAAATGTGAAAACAGGCGAAGAACGGAAAATTAACATCACCGGATTTTTTGTCGCCATCGGCCACCAGCCCAACACGGAAATCTTCAACGGAAAAATAAAAATGGATGCGCAGGGATACATCATCACTGTTCCCAACTCAACCAGAACAAATGTGGAAGGTGTTTTCGCCTGCGGAGATGTGCAGGATAAAGTTTACCGCCAGGCGGTAACTGCTGCCGGAAGCGGATGCATGGCGGCTTTGGATGCCGAGCGCTGGCTGGCTGCGAAAGGTCATTGAGATAAGGGAACATTTTCTCTCAGTAATTTGTATTTTCGCAAACATTTTCTTTTAAGGTTTCACATGGTAAAAAAGTTACTTCTCTGTTTTATCTTATTTATCGGTTGCCATTTTTCATTCACTGTTTGCCAGGCGCAGGTGAAAAAAGGAGAAGTGCTCGAGTTCGTGGATGTGTATGATTCGGCTTACGGAATAAATGTGTACGATAACCTTTGCATCGGCACAGGCGGAGATTCCACGCGCAACGATGGAAAGGGCTATGCCGCGCAGGGCTGGATTGAAGACGAATATCCCGATGGAAAACTTCTTCACAAAGGATATTACATTGACGGGCAGTTGAAGGCATATAAAAATTATTTTCCCAGCGGGCAGCTGGAGCGCGAATTCAAAATGACCGACCTCAGCAAAAGCGCCATGAATATTTTTTACCAGGATGGAAAACCACGTTCGGTGATTGCATATTCCGGAAGCAATACATTAAAAGAAGAAGATTATTATCCGAGCGGACAACTCTCCTACGTGGAAGAATACGATAGAAAATGTGAATACTATCTTCAGCGGAAATTTTTTAACCTGAACGGCAAGCCCACTTCCACCCTCGACATCACCGACACCAAACGAAAAACTTACGACAGCAAAGAATATTACGACAACGGCAACCTGAAGGAAGAAGGACAAATGATTTTCAACACCGCGCTGGGCGATTACCAGAAAAACGGCAAATGGAAATTTTACAATGAGAACGGGGGCGTGAAAGAAGAAAAAACTTTTTCGAAAGGAGAAGAAGGAAATGAATAGGGTTTCATCCTTAAAAAAAATTAACTTTATCTTTCAGGAATAAAATTTATGGCAGGAACTCCTTCCGCGCATACTGCACGCTATTATTTTTCAGAGAACCTGAAAAATTTTGTTCGCTATTTTGAATTGGAAAAGAAATCTCCGGCAGAACCGGAAAAAATCCCCGTAAAGAAGTTTCTGGTTTTCTTTTCTGCCCTCGCCCTGGCGGTAACGCTCGTTTACTCCAATCATTTTCACAACGCATTTCATTTTGACGACATGCACACCATTGTGAATAACAGTTATGTTCAGGATATAAAAAATATTCCGTTGTTCTTTAAAGACGGAAGAACATTCAGTTCACTTCCTTCCAATCAATCCTACCGTCCAATGGTTACCACCACGCTCGCCATTGATTATTGGCTGGGGGGAGGGTTGAATCCTTTTTACTTTCACGTTTCGCAGTTTGTTTTTTTTCTGGCGCAGGGATTGCTTCTGTTTTTTCTCTTCTATAAAATTTTTTCCATTGCATTTCCTCATGCCTGGAATTTTTTTGTTGCACTTCTTGCTGCGGCATGGTATCTTCTTCATCCCGCCAATGCCGAAACCATTAATTACATCATAGCGCGCGGAGATTCGCTTTCCACTTTTTTTGTAGTGCTTGCGTTTGTAATGTATATGTATTCTGAGCGGAGCAGGAAATATTTTTTATACCTGATTCCCGTTGCGCTTGGCGTGCTCACCAAACTTCCGGCAGTTATGTTTGCTCCGCTTCTGTTTATTTACATTGCCATGTTCGAAAAGAAAATTTCTTTCACCAATTTCCGGAAAAAAGAAAACCTGAACTCTTTTTTTTCTGCGGTGAAATTATCTTTGCCTGCCTTTATTTTTTGCGGAGCATGTTATTTGTTTCAGCAGGTGAAACAGCCGCCCACCTGGGTGGGCGCTTTCACTTCGCGCCATCTTTATTTAATCTCTCAGCCCTATATCATTCTTCATTACTTCAAAACTTTTTTTCTTCCCTTCTGGCTTTCGGCAGATACCGATTGGCAGGTATTTGATTCGGTTTGGAATTTCAAAGTTATTATTGGTTTTTTGTTTGTCGCAATTTTATTTTTCTTCGGACTCCTTTGTTCCCGCTATGAAAAACTCCGCCCGGTTTCATTTGGAATTTTCTGGTTCTTCCTCGCGCTCCTTCCTTCTTCAAGCATTTTTCCGCTTTCCGAAGTGATGAATGACCATCGGATTTTTTTTCCGTATATCGGACTTGCGCTCAGCGTGTGCTGGCTGGTGTTTTTATTTCTGCAGGGAATAAAAAAAGAGTTTTCTTCTGAGAAAAAATTAATTTCCATTTCATTTATTTTTTCTTTGCTTCTTCTTTCTGCGTATGCGTATGGAACACGTCAGCGCAATAAAGTTTGGGAAACCGATGAATCGTTGTGGTACGATGTTTCGGTGAAAAGCCCGAACAACGGGCGAGGATTGATGAACTACGGGCTGGTGCTGATGGGAAGAGGCGATTACAAAGGCGCTGAAAAATATTTTACCGATGCGCTTAAACTCTGGCCTTACTACGCTTACCTGCATGTGAACATGGGAATTTTAAAAGATGCAATGGGAAATCCGCAGGAAGCAGAACCGTATTTTAAGAACGCCATTTCATACCGCGGTGATGCGCCCGACTGCTATTATTATTACGCGCGCTTTTTGAATGACCATAAACGGACCGATGAAGCCATTGCGCTGCTGGAAAAATCGCTGAAGATTTCGCACGGCTATACGAATTCGCGCTACATGCTGTTGACTATTTATTTTAACCGCGGAGAATTTGATAAAGTAAATAAAATGGCAAATGAACTGCTAAGCATTTTACCGAATGATGAGCAGGCGAAATATTTTCTGAATGCCGCGAAAGGAAAAAATTCTGTCGCGAATAAAAATCAGAAATCCTCTCTGGAAATTGCTCTTGAAAATGCCACGAACAATCCAACTCCTGAAAATTATATTCAACTAAGTTTGGAATATTACAATGCCGGCAAATACGAAGAGTGCATCAGCGCCTGCGAAAAAGCACTGAAGTTAAAACCCGACTATGATCTTGCCTACAACAATATTTGCAGCGCATACAACATTCTTGGAAATTGGGATAAGGCGATTGAAGCAGGTGAAAAAGCAGTTCATCTGAATCCAACTAATCAATTAGCAAAAAACAATCTCCGTTTTGCAATCCAGTCAAAACAATTACAAAAAAAGAAATGAAGTGGTTTTCTGATTATAAAAAAATATTCATTCTCCTTTCGGTGATTATTGGAATTACACTTCCTGTTTTGAGTTTTGATTTTGGAATTACGGAGGATGAGCAGGCGCATAACCAGCATGGAAAAAGTATTTTGAATTTTTTTCTTGGAGAAAACAACGATGCCATTCGCAGCCCTATCGACAGCACTGGAAAACTTTTGAATTCTGCTTTTGATAGTCAAATGAATGATATTTCGGGAGAGATGAATATGTATGGAGGATTGTTCGATTTAATTTGCGCGATTGCCAACAAATATTTTTTACACTTTGGTGAATTTGAAAACCGTCACTTTGTTAATTCATTATTTGGACTGCTGCTGATTATTTTCAGCGGACTTGTTGCGCAATTTATTGGGGGATGGCGAGCTGGCGTGATAACTTTATTGCTGTTAGCCATTTCTCCGCGAATCATTGCGTACTCCATGAATAATCCGAAAGATTTGCCATTTGCTGCATTCTATATGCTCAACTTGTTTTTTATTTTTCGATTTGTTCAGGAACTTCCTCGTCCTTCTTTAAAAACATGGCTGCCACTTCTCATTGGAATTCCACTTGCTGCAGATATCCGCATATCAGGGCTTTTACTAATTATTTATTTGCTATTGTTTGTATGCGCCCGATGGGGAGTATTGCTCTTTAAAAAAATTATCAGCAAGAAAGACATAAAAGATTTTTTCCGCTCAATTGGTCTCACATTTTTAATTTGCGCTGGAGGATATTTTTTTATTTCGGCATTCTGGCCATTCGCGCATACAAATCCTCTTACAGTTCCGATGCTTGCAATAAAACTTCTGTCCAGCTTTGAAATATTTAATTCATTAGAACTTTTTGGCGGAAAATGGATAAACCGATGGGAAATTCCATGGTACTTTATTCCTAAATGGCTGATGATTGGTTATCCGCTTTTTATTCTTTTAGGAATTACTACATCATTATTCTTTTTGCGAAAAAGTTTTTCATCCATAAGCAGAAAAAAAAATTTGCTTTTAGTTTTTACTTTTCTTTTTCCTATATGTTTTGTGATTTTTAATAAATCAAATATCTATGATGATGCGCGCCATGTTTTATTTGCTTATCCTCCATTAGTAGTTTGCTGTGCGCTTTCATTCGAAAATATTTTAAGAATGCGGGTTAAAAATTATTTTAGGATTATATTCATTTCAATTCTTGGTTTAACATTGATTGAGCCAATTTACTTCATGGTCAAAAATCATCCGAATGAAAATGTTTATTTCAGCCCGTTGATAGGAGGAGTGGATGGCGCGTTTAAAAAATATGAAACAGATTTTTGGGGAAGTTCGGTGAGGCAGGCAGTGGAATGGATTCAAAAAAATGTCACGCCAAAACAAGATGATACTATTCGAATCCGAAACTGGTATGGTGACCAGATGAAAGCCAAATATTATATCCGAAAAAAAACCGGATACAAACATGTTCTTTGCATGGAAGATTCCCGTGAATGGGATTATGAAATTGTTCAAACTGTGGAATGCAAGTACACTCCGGAAATGCTGGAAAGCTGGCCGCCACCGAACACAGTATACGAAGTAAAAGCCGACAACACTCCTCTTTGCGCAGTAGTAGAAAATTTCAGAAACAAAAATGCAGATGATGTTCTTGGAAAAATGAATGAGAGGATAAACACACAGCCAACTTTTTATCTTTATTATTCTTTGGCAGGAATGAATTATTATTTTAAAAAATATGCTGAATGCATTGACGCTTGCCAAAAATCCATCGCATTAAAACAGAATTATGCAAACACCTGGAGCTTGCTCGCGAGTGCGTATGGAATGCTGGGAAAATGGGACGAAGAAATTGAAGCATGCAAAAAAGCATTGGCAATAAATCCGAATATGGATTTTGTTCGCAGCAATATGAATTTTGCTTTGCTTCAGAAAAATAAATCCACCTCTGAAACTATCATAATTAAGCAAAGCAATCTGCCACAGGGATTGACAGCAGATGAATACATTAATTTAAGTTTGAAATTTTACAATGAAAAAAAATTTGAGGCGATGATTGATGCCTGCCGCATGGCGATTTCAAAAAATCCTTCCAGCGCCATTGCCTATAATAATTTATGTTCGGCTTATAACTCTCTGGAAAAATGGAACGAAGCGAAAGACGCCTGCGAAATGGCACTCGCGCTTCAGCCGGATTTTAATCTTGCAAAAAATAATTTAAACGTAGCGCTTCAACACCTGAAGAAATAATTATTTATTCAGCGCCTCGAGCGATTGCCAGAATGAGCGAAGAGTGATTCCGATTTTTTCTATGGATGGCTGCGTGTTTACTGTTTCGAGTTTTTTCAGCCCTTTCAGATTTTCTCTCGTTACCGGAAGTTTTATTCCCAGAAATTTCGGAATAAAAAGTAAAATATTTATCAGAAAATAAGAGAGGGGAATAAAAGTTGCTTTTACATTAAGCCATTTGCAAAGTGTTGTATAAAATTCTTTATAAGTAATCGGCTCTGCTTCCGCCAGCAAAGAAATTCCGGAGATGTTTTTTTCAATTCCATTTTCAATTGCAGAACATAAATCTCCTATGTAAATTGTTTGCATGGGCTGTTTGCCTCCGTCAATCAGCGGAATAATTTTTTTTCTTCTGACAAACTCGGTCATTTCTTTGAACAATCCTCCATTTCCAATCACAAGTCCGCTGCGGATAATCCAGTCGTTTTCTTTTTTGAAAAATTTCTCACAGGCAAATTTTTGTTTTCCATAAAGCGACACCGCATCTTCTTTTGCTGATATGCTCGAAAGAAAAATATATTTTTTAATTCCCTGTTTTCTGGTGCGTTCTACCAATTGCTTTGTTCCTTCTACATTTTCTTCAAAAGAATTTTTTATAAAAGCACAATGAATTAAAACATTTGCATCTTGAAAATATTTTTCATCCGGCATTTTGGTAAAGTCAAATTCTTTTCGGGTAAGAGAAATTACCTGCCAACCTTTTTCAGAAAAAAAATCAGCAAGATGAGAGCCGATAAATCCATTCGCTCCTGTAATTACAATCTTCATGCAAGTGAATTTAAAGCCACATTGTGCGCATTCGCCATGAGAGAAAAAGTCAATCCTTTTGCGGGCAAATATTTAAATCCTGAACCATCGGCAACAAAAATATTTTTTGCACCATTCAATTTTCCGGAAGGATGCAGCGAATACAGCAAATTATTTTCATTGAAAGGAAGCGTTCCCGCATAATGAATGCTCGCACCTAATCCGGGGTTTACTTTTTTCAAAGCAATGCATCCAAGTTTTCGCATGGTTCCTGTAAATTTCTTCTCTCTGGAAATTATTTTCTTTTTTTCTTCCTCTGAAAAAATATATTCGGCCTTCATACTATCCGCGGTGGGAGAGTTTTTATTTTCTTCGAGCCAGATTTTTTTTGCAGGAGAATATTCTTCCGGATGGTGGATGCCGAAAATAGTAATAGCAGGAAGCAAATACTGCATGATGATTCTTGCATCCTGAAAAGCAAACGGGACTTCTTTGATTATTCTGAAAAGCAGAAGCGAGCGATAGGTATAAATGGAGGCGATGGAAACATCTTCATTTTTTTTCTGCGGATCATACGCCATCACCAATTGAGCAAAACCTGTTCGGAAGCGATCCATTTCTTTTCCGAGCATTTGCCAATTCAGCGAAGGAACATACGTATATGGATTGCATAGCAGCGGAAGCCGATGCGCTTCTTTCTGAAATGAACGGAGAATAATTCTTGCAGTGCCAAGCGTGCCGCTGGCAAGAACTAATTTCCTGCATTGATGAATTTGTTTTTCATTCGTGGAAATATTCAAACACTCCACTTCAATGTAATCTTCCTTCTCTGAAAATTTTAAAACAAGTTGATTGCCAATGTAACGGAAATTATTTTGTTTTTTCAATTGCTCAATTGTAATCCATGGCCGCCATGCTGATTGCTCCCTGTCAGAATAAAAATCCATGTCATTGTAAGAAATTTTTTTTCTGCCATTTTTATCATTGGTCAGCAGAGCAAGCGCGGGTTTGCCCAAATAAAATCCTTCTTTATTAATTTGCTGTTTCTTCCGTAAATATTTTTTATAAATTTTTTTTGAACCGGAATCCAACTCAATGGATGGAAAATGATTTTGAATTTCTCCGCATGTATACGCGCTTGCATCATCCTTTTCCGCGCTGATGCCTATGCGCGATGCAACCAGTTGATACGCATCTTTCATTTTATTTTTTTCAAGACCGCATTTCCCCAGTTCGGCACCGGAAAAAAAATTGCAGCCAACGCCCCAAGTGCTTCCCAGTCCTCCGTACGCCAAACTTTCCATAGGGAAAAAAGAAGATGAATCAAACTTCAGCAGTTCATTAACTTTTTCAATCACAAATTTTCTGGGCGGAGTCAGTTGCGCACCGGTAGTTACATTTCCCCAGGGAACTCCTTCGAAATTATCTCCTAAAAAATAACGATGCTGTTCTTCTTCTGTTTGCCGGAGAGAAATAAAATCTTTGTCGGGAATACTATTTTTATATTTTTCTTCCGATAATCCGGCATCGAGCATGCAAACTTTTGCTCCTGCTTCTACCAGCGTTTGTGCAGCCATTGCACCCGTGCAGCCCGAACCTACCACAATAAAATCTTCCATCAGATGAATTTGAGTAATAGTGAGCCGAAAATTCTTCTTGCTATAGCGCGAATACTAACAAAAAAAAATGTTACGAGATATAAAGATGAATATTTTTTCGGAAGAAAATATTCACAGTGCTTCGGGCTTGCTTCGAGAATGGCAAGCATCAGAAAAATTTTTCTGCGAATGGTTGAAGAAGGATTTTTTACAGCAAGCGCTGCATCTGCAAATGGAAGAGCCCAGTTATTTTTCATAAGGAAGTTCCATTTTTTTTCTTCTTCCAAAGATAAATGGATATTCAGTTTTTGCATGGCATCGGCATACAGCAATTTTTCTTTTTTAGAAGGGGATTGATGAATGAGATAGTGAGAAAGAATCTCTGCTTCGCGGAAATAATCTATATCAGCCATTCGCCCAAACTATCCGTTTAAATTTTTTCTGATGAGCGAAAGTTGTTCTGCGAGCAGACCAAGCAAAAAGAAAACAATTCCCGTAATGATTCCAAGCATGGCGCCCACGCTCACTCCGTTTCCTTTCAGCACAATGGGCAGTCCCCAAGCAATGCTAACAAGAATAAAAAAAACCGATAGCGGAAAAAATACGCGCATAGGATTAAACAGCAAAACAATATTCAGAATTTGTTTGAGCGTTTCAAAAGCGGTGAGCGTATTGATGGTGCTTGTTCCGCTTGTGCGCGGATGAATGGTAACCGGAATTTCTTTTACCAGGTGCCGCTGGCTGATGAACACAAGTGCAATCACATCGCTGTATGCCATGGTGTTCGGGCAGAGATGAAGATATTTTTTTGCAAGCGCGGTGTTGTAAATTTTCATTCCCGAATTTAAATCGTGAATGTGAACGGGCATTAACAATTTTGCCACCGAGCGAATGAGCGACCTGCCGGCATTCCGGTAAGCATTTCCGCCAGTGCTCCGTCTTCCCACCACCATATCGGCATCAGAATTTTTTATTTCATTGAAAAGTTTTTCTACATCCTTCAACTCATGCTGGCCATCTGCATCAATGGTGATACAATAAGTGGTTTCCGCAGCGGCAACACCTGTTTTAATTGCGCCACCGTATCCTTTGTTTAATTTATTGTGGATAATGAACAGAACAGGTGAAGAAAAAATTTTCAGCACTTTCTGCGTACCATCTGATGAGCCGTCATTCACCACAATGAGTTTGAATTTTTTTTCTTCGCAAAAAGAAATCACTTCGGGAAGAAACTGCTTCAGCGAATTTTCTTCGTTATAGGCGGGAATTATTATTGTCAGTTCGTACATTATATATATGGTAGAATCTGTCTAAAATACTCAGAAAAAATTTTTCGGGTATTCAGAAATATTGTATATTCACTTTAGCCAAGAAACAACGCTCTATTTTGCTCACAAAAGTAATCCAAAATCGTTAGACAACATGGCTGTTGCCGAAACGCTTTCGCTGAAAGGGCATCTCAAAAAATTTTTCGGGTTCACCAAGTTTAAAGGCGAACAGGAAGAAATAATGGAAAATGTCCTGAACGGAAAGGACACCTTTGTGATTATGCCCACAGGCGGAGGAAAATCCCTCTGCTATCAATTGCCCGCACTTATTTCTGAAGGAACCACCATCGTTGTTTCACCGCTCATTGCACTGATGAAAAACCAGGTGGATTTGATTCGCGGTTTCGGAACGAAAGATAACATTGCTCACTTTTTGAATTCCTCTCTTGCGAAAGCAGAAATAATAAAAGTAAAACAGGAACTCACCGAAGGCAAAACAAAAATTCTTTACGTGGCTCCCGAATCGCTGGCGAAAGAAGCCAATGTAGAATTTTTCAAGGGCCTGAAAATTTCTTTCATCGCCATTGACGAGGCGCACTGCATTTCGGAATGGGGGCATGATTTCCGCCCTGAATATAGAAGAATAAGAGAACTCATTAATCAAATCGGAAGAGTTCCCATCATTGCTCTCACCGCAACAGCAACACCAAAAGTTCAGCAGGACATTTTGAAAAACCTGAACATTCCGGATGCAACTGTTTTTAAGGCATCGTTCAACCGCCCGAATTTATATTATGAAGTGCGCTCAAAGATTGAAGCACCCAAGCAAATTATAAAATACATCCGGCAGAATCCGAACAAATCAGGAATCATTTACTGCCTCAGCCGCAAGGGAACAGAAGTGCTTGCCCAAACACTCAGTGCAAATAATATTCGCGCGCTTCCTTATCATGCGGGCTTGGAAAAAGAAGTGCGCACCAAAACGCAGGACCAATTCCTCATGGAAGAAATAGAAGTGATTGTCGCCACCATTGCTTTCGGAATGGGAATTGACAAACCCGATGTGCGCTTTGTGATACACTTTGATATTCCAAAATCGCTCGAAGGATATTACCAGGAAACCGGCCGCTCGGGTAGAGACGGAGGAGAAGGAAAATGTATTGCCTTTTACAGCGAACAGGATATTGCCAAATTTGAAAAATTCCTGAAAGGAAAACCCATTGCCGAGCAGGAAATTCACCGGCAGTTAATTCAGGAAGTGGTTTCTTTTTCTGAATCTTCTGTTTGCCGGAGAAAAATGCTTTTGCATTACTTCGGAGAACAATATGAAGAAGAAAACTGCGGCAACTGCGACAACTGCCTGCATCCAAAAACAAAATTCGAAGGAAAGGACGATGTAGCCCTGTTGCTCGATTGCGTTTTGAGCGTAAAAGAAAAATTCAAAGCAAAATATATTGTGCATGTGCTAACAGGTACGATTACTTCTTCCATCCGGCAATATAAGCACAACGAACTGGAAATTTTTGGCAAAGGCGCGGAAGATGAGAAGGATGAAAGATTTTGGAACGCGGTAATACGGCAGGCATATGTAGAAGGATTTCTTTCGAAAGATATTGATAATTACGGCCTGCTGAAAGTAACGAAGAAAGGAAAAAAATTTCTCGACAAGCCCTATTCATTCATGCTGACGAAGGACCATGATTTTTCAAGTTCCCAAGCGGATGACGATAAAGAAATAATTTCTGCCGGAGGGCGCGGAGGCGGAGCGCTTGACCAAACGCTTTACACCATGCTGAAGGATTTATGCAAGCAAGTGGCAAAGAAAAATAATCTTCCTCCCTATGTAATTTTTTCCGAGAACTCGCTTTCCGAAATGTCCATTAACTATCCTGCCACAATTGAGGAAGTGGCAAAAATTTCCGGAGTTGGTCCCGGCAAGGCACAGCGTTACGGAAAACCATTTGCCGACATGATTGCAAAGTACGTGAAGGAAAATGAAATTGAGCGGCCGCAGGATTTAATTGTGAAATCCATTGTGAATAAATCCGGATTAAAAGTTTATCTCATTCAGGCGCTCGATAGAAAATTAGGGCTCGAAGACATTGCCGATGCAAAAGGGTTAAACATGAAGCAGGTGATTGACGAACTGGAAAGCATTATTTCTGCCGGCACGCGTGTGAACATAAGCCATTACATTAACGAAGTAGTGGACGAAGATAAGCAGGATGCCATTTACGAATACCTCCGCGAAGCGCATACCGATTCTGTTTCCGAAGCACTGAAAGAACTGGGCGAGGATGAATTCAGTGAAGAAGAAGTGCGGCTGGTGAGGATTAAATTTATTTCGGAGTTCGGAAATTAACTGCTGGCTTTGTCAGTTAATTACTTTATCTAAAATTTCAACGAGTTTCTTAGTAAGTTCCTTCCTCGAATATTTTTCAATCCCTTTGGAATAAGAAATTAATTTCCCTTCCCTGTAAAGCGAATAGAGTTTCAAAATTTCTTCCTGCATTTTTTTGCTGTCGGAAAAATCGCAGGTAACGCCTGCAGTTGTTTCGCGGATAATTTTTGCTGCGTCACCGTCTTCGCTTCCAATACAAAGAATGGGGCGCTTGACCGAGAGGTATTCAAAAAATTTTCCGGTGAGAATTCCTTTTGCATTGGGAGTGTTATTTAAAAGCAAAAGAAGCACCTGTGCCTGCTGCTGAAGTTTGGCCACTTCCGAATGCGGCAGGTAGGAAATTTTATTCACGAACTTTTCCAAATCAAATTCCTTCAGGGATTTTTCCACGCTTACATCTGCCTTTCCTACAAGTTTTATTTCCAGGTCATTTCCAAAGGAAGAATTTTCTTTTACCAGTTCCAATAAAGTTTTCCAGAGCGCAACAGGATTCCTGCTTGGAGTGATAGAACCGATATGAGCTATGGAAAATTTTTTATCGGGAATAATTTCTCCTTTGTACAAATCGTCTTCATCATAGCCGTTTGTAATCACTGAAAATTTTTCGGACTGCTTTCCTAAAATATTTTTGAACTCTTCCGATATGGTTTCTCCTATGGAAATAACTTTATCGGCATTCTGTAAAACTTCTTTCTCCAGTTTTTTATGTTGGGCATCCGCTGTTTTTGTGAGTTTGAGGTCTTTGTAAAAATCAATGTTTGTCCACGGGTCACGGAAATCAGCAAGCCATGGAATATTTATTTTCTTTTTTAATTCCAATGCGATAAGATGCATGCTGTGCGGAGGTCCGGTAGAAACAATTGCATTCACAGGATTTTTTTTGAGCTGCCCTGCCAAAAATTTTACTGACGGCTTAATCCAGAATTTGCGCGCATCGGGAATAAACCAGTTGCCGCGAATCCATACCGAAATTTTTTCTGCCATCCCGGGTTTTTCTTTTTCAGAGAGAAAGCCGGCATTTATTTTTTCTTCCTTCTTCTGCCCGATAAAACTTTTGTAGAGATTATACGGCTCCCATATTTTTGTTTTCAGCACGGTGATATTTTCCGGAATATCTTTTTCAAGCGAATGGTCGAGTACAGGTGCTTCTGGATTTTCAGTTGTGTAAACAATAGGTTCCCATCCGAACTCGCGCAGGTATTTTACAAACTTCAGCCACCGCTGAACGCCTGCACCACCGCTCGGAGGCCAGTAATAGGTAATGATTAAAACTTTTTTCATTGTGCGAATAACGAAAGAGGGCGAATCAACGAATGACAGCCAAAATATTTTGTATGCTTAGAATATTCGTTTTCATTCGCGATTCATACCACTTTTCTTTTGAATTCCGTAAACGCAGCGAATCCGCATAGCAAAAAGAGAAGCCCCATGCTTGCGGCAGAAATTTTTTCTCCTGTGAAAATAATTTTCGGTTCGAACTTGAATTCCACATTATGTTTCCCTGCCGGTATTCTCATTGCACGCAAAACATAATTCACACGGAAGTGCGGAGTGGGTTTTCCATCTACATAAGCATTCCATCCGTTCGGATAATAAATTTCTGAAAACACCGCCAACCCTTCGGAAGAAGAATTGGATTCATACGCTAAATCATTTGCCTTATATGAAGTGAGTTTGATGTTCCCTGAAAATTCATTCGGCACGCTGAACCCTTTCACATTTTCTTCAAAGCGTTTGTCAACAATTGCAGTTATTTCCGGTTTGAAATTTTTCAGCGCCATAATTTCCGAATCGGGGTTCGCTACAATTTTATACTGGCTCACAAACCATGCGTTGCCCAGCGTTTCGCGGTTCGGATAAGCAACGGCTTCATTTTTTTCTCCCGGCACAATCACATATTTTGTATTCAGCATATTTATCACAGACATGTTCCTGCGGTTAATATGGAAGTCAATCAACTCCTGGTATCGCCTGAGTTTTGCTCCGTGATAACCGCTGATGGATTTATGAAAATAAGAAGTGGCGGCATCCTGGTCAGGACGAGCAAATGTGTTCCATACCCGGAAGTAGGGGTCTTTGTCTTTGAGAATTTCCAAATCGGCATTGTTGGGTCTGCCCATGGATGCAAATGGATTTTGCATTTCATTTTTCTTCACGAAACTTTCGCTGTTCAGATACCTTCTGTCAATTAAAATCATGTCGAGCGAAACAAGAATGATGAGAGAAGCAATGAGAATTTTTTTGTTCACGATTTTATTTTTTGCAAAGAGCCACAGCGCAGCAGCAGCAAGCAGAATAAAAATAAAACTCCGCAGGGCATCTGATTTCACGATGGCTTTGCGAGCTACTTCCACAGAGGGAAGCATTTCAGACAAGTAATTTTTTATCTGTGAATCCTGCGCATCGGGATTGCTTTGCTTAATCTGCGCCATGAGTTCATTGAATTCATCGGGCTGTGAAAAATTCGTAAACATTCCGGGGGCAAGCCAGCAGAGCAATGCAATTCCTCCGGTGAGAACAAAAGAGGCGATTAAAATTTTTTGCCCGCTGAATGTTTGTTTGAACGGAAGAGAAAAATTCTCTGTGAGAAAATTCTTCCGTTGAAAAATTTCATGGATGGCAAGAACTCCAAGAAGAGGAATGGTAAATTCAGCAATCACAAGTATCATTGCCACCGCGCGGAATTTATTGTAAGCGGGAAAATGATCGAGCATGAAGTTGCTTAACCCCAACGGATCGTTTTTTCCCCACGAAAGCCAGATGGAAATAATTGTTGACAACACCAGCGCCCATTTGAGCGGTCCTTTCACTAAAAATAATCCGAGTACGAAAAGAAAAATTACAATGGCCCCGGCATAGACCGGTCCCATGGTGAAGGGCTGGTCGCCAAAATATTGATACATGCGCGAAACGGATTCGCGTTTTTCAGGGTCAACTTTTTCGAGCGCGCTTTTATTATTTCCAATCGGAGAAGAACTTCCGCCTTTGAAATTCGGAATCAGCAGCGTCATCGTCTCCCCTACTCCGTAACTCCATGCTGTTGCATAATCTTTATCAAGCCCCGATGTTACGTTGCGTTCGTTCTTTGTTCCATCGGGATTAATGGTAAGTTCCGTTCCTCCGCGAATGGTGTACTTGCTGTAATCGGCAGTTGCCCACAAACTCGTAATGTTTACTCCGAGTGCAATGAGCGCGGCCATTCCAACGGCAGCAGAACTTTTCAAAAAGCCGCTGAACTTTTTTTCTTTCCATGCATTGAATAATTCCGACAAGCCGTAAAACACCAGAACAAATCCGAGATAGTAAAGAATCTGCGGATGGTTGGAAAAAATTTCCATTGAAAGAAAAAATGCTGTGACAGCCGTTCCCGTCAGAAGTTTTCCCCTGTATGTTAAAATCATTCCTCCCAACACCGGAGCCATGTACGAGATGGCAGCCATTTTTGAATTATGCCCTGTGTCAATGCAAATAAAAAAATAAGATG
Organism: Bacteroidota bacterium; assembly: GCA_016195025.1. Taxonomy (NCBI): domain Bacteria; kingdom Pseudomonadati; phylum Bacteroidota; species Bacteroidota bacterium. The sequence continues at coordinate 16,296 of JACQAL010000060.1, forward strand.
AAAGCCCGAACGCCAGCGCGCCCGCAATGGAAAGCCACGAATCTACTTTCAACACCTGCAGCAGAAAATAAAATCCGAGGAAGCAGAGAAAAATATAGCGCACAGGATGAGGAAGGAAGAGTGAAAAAATTTTCTGAACATATTCCAGTTTGCTTGAAAGATAAATGGTGGAAATCTGGTAAGCGGGCATTCCGCAGAAGAGAGAGTTTGTCCAGTAGGGCTCTTGGTGATTTTGTGCGCGAAAATCTGCAATCTCTTTCGATACTCCGCGCGCGCGCATAATGTCTTCCTGAAAAATTTCTTTGCCGCTGAAAATAACCGGAGAAAAATAAGCAACCGTTATCAGAAGGAAAATTCCAACAGCAATGAGGTGTGGCATCCAGTGTTTCATCCTGCTGATTTCGCCAGCAGGAATTTCTGAAGATATTTTTTGCGACATGAAAAATAAATTTGTCAGACGAAAGTACTTGAAATTTTGAAACTATCTCACAATGGAAATACTTCCTTTCCGGGTTTCCCTCTCCCCGGTAATGGTGGTGGTTTTACAATAATATACCAACACAGAAGAATTAATCGGCTGCCCTCTGAAAGTTCCATCCCATGAGTCATTAATATTTTTTGTTTCAAAAACTTTTTCTCCCCAGCGATTATAAATAGCGATTTCAAATTCATCGAGGCAATATTTATCCTTTCGGAAAAAAGAAAGCACATCATTTGTTCCGTCATCGTTCGGAGAAAATGCATTCGGCACAAATACAAACGCGCTGATGTCATGCGGTGCGTATGGAATTTGCCTGCTGAATGTATCCGCGCAGTTAGTAAACGGATTTATCACCAGCGAAACATTGTAAACAGAAGAATCGCTGTAGTAATGACAAGCAGCGATAGATGCGCCAGTATTTCCATCTCCGAAATCCCAGTTATAGGATAACGCATTTGTAGATCTATCCGCAAAGGTTACACATTTATCTCTGCAAGGCAAGTAAGAATAATCAAAGAAAGCATCTGCTGAAGTTATGACAGAAATTGTTGCTTTTGTTTTTGCCGAATCGCAATGGTCAAATACATTTAGCGTATATGTTGTGGCAGTTGAAGGCGAAACAAAAATTGTTGCAGCAGAATCTCCGGTGCTCCAACTATATGTTCCTCCTCCGCTGGCAGTAAGAGATGAAATGCTTCCGATACAAATACTCGTATTGCCGCTGATGGAAGGAACGATGACGGAAAAAGAAAACTTCCAGAGGTCGTTCTTTTCTCCAAAAGATTGGTCGCTTCCTGTTCCGATATATGCAGAATTATTTATGACGAACGAGGGCTGGTCAGTTCTTGCTCCGCCCGGAAAAGCAGAAAGCGCAGTCCAGGAATTTGCAAGCGGGTCGTACTTGTAAAAATCACTTAGCAGATTTCCGTTTTCATCCATTCCCAATCCCACATAGCCATAATTGCACAAAGAAAATCCGGTGGCGCCACGCCTGCCGAGCGGCAAGTTTGCTTTTTGCGTCCAGTTGTTTGTGGTTTGATTGTATTCCCAGAAATCAGCGTAATGCGTAGTCACAAAATCCCATCCAGTTCCCAGGTAAGCAGAAGTTCCGAGCACGAATACCGCGCGGTCCATATCGGCTCTGCCGCCTATTGGTATAGATTGTTTTTGTGTCCATGCATCAGCGACAGGGTCATATTCCCATAAATCATTTAAAGTATTACTTCCATCCCAGCCAGCAGCAATATATCCTTTTCCCGCTATGGAAAAACCGATTGCTCTTTCTCTTGCAATGGCAGGCAAACTGGTTTTCTGTGTCCACGAATTTGCTGAAGGGTCATATTCCCAAAAGTCATTATAATCATTGTTTGAATCAAAGCCGGTGCCGATATATCCTTTTGTGCCAGTTGCAAACCCGGTTGCAAACTCGCGCACTCCTCCTCCAAAGTTTGCTTTCTGCGTCCACGAATTTGCTATGGGATCATATTCCCAGAAATCATCAAACGTTTTAAACACATCGTCTCCCGTTCCCAAATATCCTTTGTTGCCAATGGTGAAAGCCACTGCGGAAAATCTTCCGCCCGCAGGCAAACTTGCTTTTTGTACCCATGATTGGGAAAAAAGGGCAGAGAGAAAAAAGCAGAGAAGAAATAGTAATGAGAAAAATAATTTTCGCAACATGAAAAAAATTCTGGAGCAAAGATAGAAAATGGCAATAAGAAAATTATTTTTCTTTATTAGACATTATTCAGATTAAGAGTTTATAGGGTAAATTTCTTTGGTGCAAATTTGGTGTTTTGGTGTTTTTGTGGCGAAAAAAGTATTTTGCCACCAAAGCACAAAGACACAAAATCCCACTAAAAAGATAATCTGAATAATGTCTATTATCTGCTCAAATAAAGATTCCTCTCAGCATACACCTTCTGGAAGAATTCATCTTCCAAATCCTCTATGAAATAAATGGCTTCACCAGTGGATTTCATTTCAGGTCCGAGTTCTTTATTCACATCCTGAAATTTATCGAACGAAAACACCGGAACTTTTATGGCGTAGCCCTCTTTCTTCGGAGAGAATTTAAAGTCCTTTAACTTTTTTGCGCCAAGCATAATTTTCGTAGCGTAGTTGATATACGGTTCATCGTATGCTTTTGCAATGAACGGCATGGAACGCGATGCGCGCGGGTTGGCTTCGATGACGAACACTTCTTCATTCTTAATTGCGAACTGGATGTTGATGAGCCCTTTGGTTTGCAGCGCGAGCGCAATTTTTTTTGTGTATTCTTCCATTTTCTTAATCACTTTTTCACTGAGGTCGAACGGAGGTAACACTGCGTTGGAATCTCCTGAATGAATTCCCGCGGGCTCGATGTGTTCCATGATTCCCATGATATAATTTTCTTCTCCATCGCAGATGGAATCGGTTTCGGCTTCAATGGCGTTCTCTAAAAAATGGTCGAGAAGAATTTTATTTCCGGGAATGTCCTGCAGAATTTTTATGATGTGCTCTTCCAATTCCTGTTCGTTGATTACAATTTTCATGCTCTGCCCGCCCAGCACATACGAAGGACGAACGAGAAGAGGAAATCCGAGTTCGCGCGAAAGTTTCACTGCTTGCTCGGCATCTTCCGCCACTCCGAATTTCGGATAAGGAATTTTTAAATCGCTGAGAAGCGTGGAGAAACTTCCGCGGTCTTCTGCCAAATCAATCGAAGAAAATGCGGTGCCGATAATTTTTATTCCGTACTTATCCATCTTCTCTGCAAGTTTCAAAGCGGTTTGTCCGCCAAGTTGAACAATTACTCCTTCGGGTTTTTCGTGCTGAATGATTTCATACACGTGCTCCCAGAACACGGGCTCGAAATAAAGTTTGTCTGCAATATCAAAATCGGTGGAGACAGTTTCGGGATTGCAATTTATCATGATGGTTTCGTAGCCACATTCTTTCGCAGCAAGAACTCCGTGCACACAGGAATAATCAAACTCGATTCCCTGTCCAATTCTGTTTGGTCCTGAACCAAGAATGACAACTTTCTTTTTCTTCGAAGGAATGGATTCATTCTCTTCTTCGAACGTAGAATAGTAATAAGGAGTTTTCGCTTCGAACTCTGCCGCGCAGGTGTCAACGAGTTTGTAAACTCTTTTTATTCCGAGTTCCTGACGCCTCTTATAAATTTGTGATTCGAGGCAGCGAAGCAGATGAGCGATTTGTCTGTCGGCATAACCTTTTTGTTTTGCTTCGAGCAATAAATCTTTCGGAATATTTTCCAGAGAATATTTTTCAATTTCTTTTTCCAGTGCGATGAGTTCCTCGATCTGATTTAAAAACCACGGGTCAATCTTCGTGAGCTTGTGAATGGTCTTGAACGGAATTCCTATTTTGAAAGCATCATATACATGGAACAAGCGGTTCCACAACGGCTTCTCTAAATTTTCCAAAAGAGTTTTCTGGTCGGCAATTTCTCTTCCGTCAGCGCCTAAACCATTTCGTTTTATTTCCAAACTCTGACATGCTTTCTGCAGCGCTTCCTGAAAACTTCTTCCTATTCCCATTGTTTCTCCCACCGATTTCATTTGCAGACCTAAATGGCGGTCGCTTCCTTTGAACTTGTCAAAATTCCAGCGTGGAACTTTCACAATCACATAATCAATTGTCGGTTCAAAAAATGCGGAAGTAGATTTTGTAATTTGATTTTTCAGTTCATCCAAATTATATCCCATGGCAAGTTTGGCGGCAATCTTCGCGATGGGGTAACCCGTTGCTTTGCTCGCAAGAGCGGAAGAGCGCGACACGCGCGGATTGATTTCAATCACAATCATCTCTTCCTCGTTGTCTGGATTCACCGCGAACTGAATGTTGCATCCGCCCGCGAAATGCCCGATTCCGTTCATACATTTTATTGCAGCATCGCGCATGCGCTGATAACAAGTATCCGAAAGTGTCATCGCAGGAGCAACCGTCACAGAATCTCCCGTGTGAATTCCCATCGGGTCAAAGTTTTCTATAGAGCAAATGATAACTACATTATCATTCGCATCGCGAAGTAATTCCAGCTCGTATTCTTTCCAACCGAAAACGCTTTGCTCAATCAAAACTTCGTGAATGGGTGAAGCGTGAAGCCCGCGATTGAGAGCGGCATCAAAATCTTTTTGAGTGTGAACAAATCCTCCGCCCGTTCCTCCGAGCGTAAACGATGGGCGAATCACCAGCGGAAACCCGACTTCCTGCGCAATCTCTTTTCCTTCGAGAAAAGATGTTGCGGTTCTTCCTTTGCAAACTCCCATTCCTAATTCCAGCATCCGCAAGCGAAATTTTTCTCTGTCTTCGGTGGTGTGAATTGCTTCCACATTCACACCAATCATTTTCACGTTGTGCTTTTTCCAGAACCCTGCTTTTTCACAATCGAGCGCGAGATTCAAAGCAGTTTGTCCTCCCATTGTGGGAAGCACCGCATCAATTTTATGTTTCTTCAGAATTTCTCCTATGGATTTTTTGGTGAGTGGTTTTAAATAAATATTATCGGCCGTGACTTTATCCGTCATAATCGTAGCCGGATTGGAATTGATGAGCGTAACTTCTATTCCTTCTTCCTTGAGCGAGCGCGATGCCTGCGAACCGGAGTAATCAAATTCGCATGCCTGTCCGATAATGATGGGTCCGCTTCCTATGATGAGAACTGATTTTATTGAATTGTCTTTCGGCATTTTTTTAGTTTTCAGTTTATGATTTTTGTCTACCGTAAGCGGTCTGTTGTCAAGTTGATTTTTTTTCGAGGTCGGAACCAGATTTGAACTGGTGTAGGAGCTTTTGCAGAGCTCTGCCTAACCGCTCGGCCATCCGACCAAAAATCTAAAAACGAATCAGTACGAACTTACGAAAAAATTAATCGTTTCGTTTTTCGATGAGTTCTATTCTGAAAGAACAATACAAACTTTTTCTACCACCCCCTTGATGGGAGGATTCAGTTTCGTCACCTTCACTTCAACTGAATTTACTTTTTCAAATTTGTTTTTCAGCGCATCGAGAATTCTTTTTGCCACATGCTCAATTAATTTTGAACGAACCGACATTTCCTGTTTCACAATTTCATACACCGCAACATAATCAATCGTCTCGCTGAGTTTATCGCTCTGTGACGGCTTGCTCAAATCGGCATCAATGCAAACATCCACAACATAATTTCCCCCCACCACCGATTCTTCTTCCATGCAGCCATGATAGCCGTAAATTTTTATTCCTTCCACTAAAATTTTTGCCATGAAATTTTTCTAAGGGGGGCAAATGTAGAAATCTTATTCTTACACCGAATCGTGAATTTTTATCTTTGCTTTCTATGGAGAAATATGATTTATGCATAATCGGTGGTGGCCCTTCCGGTTATGCGGCTGCTATGCGCGCGATTGATTTCGGAAAAAAAGTTGTGTTGATTGAGCGCGATAAAATTGGCGGGACCGGCTTGTACAATGGCGCGCTTTCTTCCAAAGCCATGTGGGAGTTTTCTCAGAAATATTTTACGGTGAAGAATGAGTTGAAGGAAAGCGGTGCTGACGGTTTCGACATAAGTTTTGAAGATTTTATGAAGACAACCAACGCGGCCGTGTTCGACAGAAAATTTCAACTGGCGGTTCATGTTAAACTTTTGCAGACGGAAACAGAAAAAAAAGTTTTCACTTATGAAAGAGGAAATGCTGTTTTGAAAAATAAAAATGAAGTCGTTATTCAAAAGGTAGAGAAAGAGAAAACAATTTATGCCGATTATATCATTCTTGCCACCGGAAGCCGCCCGCGGAAACTTCCGACAATTCCCATTGACGAAAAAATAATTTTTACCAGCGATGGAATTTTTTCTATTACTGATTTCCCGAAATCAATGGTGGTGTTGGGTGCAGGAGTAATCGGATGCGAGTTCGCCACTATTTTTTCCAATCTCGGCAAGACAAAAGTTTTTCTGATTGATAAGGCGGACAGAATTCTTCCGTTTGAGGATGAAGATGTTTCTTCTACTGCCGCTTCCAATCTTGAAAAAAACGGAGCAGTGATTCACCGCAATTCTTCTCTTGCACGAATGGAAATTAAAAACGGAGAAGTGGAATACGAATTACAATATAAAGACGGAAGAAAAGAAATTCATCACGTAGAGAAGGCGCTTGTTTCCGTTGGAAGAATTCCGAACACCGATAACTTAGGACTGGAAAATGCAGGCGTGCAGGTTGACCCGAACGGATACATAGTTGAAAAAGATACGCAGACAACTGTGCCGACTATTTATGCCGTGGGAGATATTTCGCGCAACGTTGCGCTGGTAAATGTGGGCGAACTCGAAGGAAGATTGGCCGTGGAGAAAATTTTTTCTGAGCCGGATAAAAAACTGAACTATCAGAATCTTTCCGCCATTATGTTTCTCAATCCGGAAGTGGCAACGGTTGGATTGAACGAGCAGCAGGCGAAAGAAAAAAAATTAAACTTCCGCGTGGTGAAGATTGATTACTCCTGCATTGCGCGTGCCATTGCCATGCGGAAAACGCAGGGCTTCTTTAAAATCATTGTTACCGATGACGATGAAATGAAAATTCTGGGAATGCGCGCAGTGGGCGAACATGCCTCGAGTGCAATACAGGCGGTGGCACTTTTAATTTCAATGGATAAAGGAATCGGAGTGCTTGCCGATTTAATTCATCCGCATCCAAGCATCATTGAGGGAATTCAGGAATGTGTGCGCATGCTGATGGGAAAATCTATTTTCAAATCTTCCGTGTTTAAAGATAAATTGAAATGTTACCGCTATGTGAACGGAGAAATAATTCCTATGGAGAGGTTGTAATTGTGAATAAGAATTTTCTGGTTACGAATTACGAATTTGGCAACGAATATTACGAATTGAAACAGGAAGCGGTTATTCGTAACATTCGTAAAACGATTCGTTAATTCGTAACCCGAAAAATTACAAATGCTAATTACATAATACATGGTAGAAATTTTTGGACATCGCGGAGCGCGCGGATATTTTCCTGAAAATACTTTAACGGGTTTTATTGAAGCCGTGAAAATGGGCGTTCATTGGCTGGAACTGGATGTGGTGATTTCAAAAGATAAAAAAGTGGTGGTGTCGCACGAGCCGTGGATGAATTCAAAGTTTTGTTTGATGCCGGATGGTTCTCCTGTGAAGAAAAGAAGAAAGTTTAATTTACACAAAATGAATTATGAAGAAATAAAAAAGTTTGATTGCGGAAAAAAAACGAACAAGGATTTTCCAAAACAAAAATCAATTTCATCTTATAAGCCGTTGCTGAGCGAAGTGATGGATGGCGTTGATTCTTTCACAAAAGAAAATAATCTTCCTTTGATAAAATACTGCATTGAAATAAAAAGTTTCAAACTCTTTGAAAATAAATTTCAACCGCCCGTGAAAGAATTTTGCGAACTGGTTTATGAAGTCATAAAAGAAAAAAATATGCAGGAGCGCGCAATGGTTATCAGTTTCGACAAAAGGGTTCTTCAGCATTTTCAAAAATCCGATAGCAAAATAAAAACCGGATTTACCTTTGTCAATCTTTTTTCTGTGAAAACAAATCTTAAACGACTTGGATTTACTCCTTATTCTTTTAATCCCTATTATAAACTGGTTTCAAAAAAAATGATTGAGCAGACACATGAATCGGGAATAAAAATAATTGCATGGACTGTGAATAAAGAAAAATCCATAGCGCGCATGATAAATTCAGGAGTGGATGGAATTATGAGCGATTACCCGGATGTGGCTTTGAAAGCAAACAAACTCTCCCTCTTTCCCTCTCTTTGCAAAGAGAGGGATGTCCGAAGGACAGGGTGAGACTGCCTGCCGCAGGCAGGTTACTGTATCACCACTTTTTCAGTATAAATCTTGCTCTCGCTCTGCACCTTCACAAAATATATTCCTTTGGGCTGGTTTGAAATATCAATCGTGAGATTCCCTGCCTGTCCGGCAGGCAGGCTCGCTCCGCTCGGAATGTTACTTTGTGTAACTTTTTCTCCATGAACATTATAAATATCAATAGTAGTTAAACTGCCGCTGCCTGCTGCCAGTGCAACTTGCATTTTCCCATTTGATGGATTAGGAAAAACAGAAATAGAATTGTTTAATTCATTTTCATGTACTCCCACGCCATTGGGGTCAAACTCCCAGAAATCTTTATAATATGTAGTGGAAGAACTGCCGCCTGTTCCCACATATCCCTTTGTACCAATTGAAAAACCGACTGCACCATTTCTTACTGCTCCGCTGAAATTTGTTTTTTGTGTCCAGATATTTGTTGTTTGGTCCCATTCCCAAAAATTATTAATACAATTTCCACTGCAATCACAACCAATACCAAGATATCCTTTTGTGCCGATTGAAAATCCTACAGCCCCGGTACTTTGGCCTCCGCCAAAACTTGCTTTTTGCGTCCAAATATTTGTTGCTTGGTCCCATTCCCAAAAATCTACAGGACAGGAACCATTCCATCCAACACCTACATAACCTTTAGTACCTATTGAAAAACCGGCTGCATACCATCTTGTACTTCCTCCAAAATTTGCCTTTTGAGTCCAAATATTTGTCGATGGATCCCATTCCCAAAAATCATTGTATGTAATAATTGGCGGCTGATTGTTCTGACCAGTACCAATGTATCCCTTTGTTCCAATAGAAAATCCTACAGTACAACAGCGGGGACCTCCATTTAAATTACTTTTTTGTGACCATGTATTTGTTGCCTGGTCCCATTCATAAAAAGTATTTGTACTTCCACTTAAAATTGCACCTGTGCCTACATATCCCTTTGTTCCGATAGAAAAACCAGCAGCATCTGATCGTAAAGATCCGGTAAAATTTGCTTTTTGAGACCATACATCTATTGAAGGGTCATATTCCCAGAAATCATTTTTTAATATATATCCCGTGTCTGTTCCAATACCAATGTACCCTTTTGTGCCTATAGAAAAGCCAACCGCACCCAACCTGTTTCCTCCTCCAAAATCTGCTTTTTGAGTCCATGTGCCTTGGGAAAACGAAACGGCTGTAATAAAAAAGAAAATAATTACGAAGGAGAGGAAAAGTTTTTTCATGAGAATGGTTTTAGTTGGAAGAAAAGAGTACGCGAGGTTTTACGGCAGTTGAAAGAAAAGGTTTCAGAAAAAGAAAGAAAAAAATTAACTGCTCCTTCTCCGCGCGGTTAACATTTTTTAACAGAACGTTTGCAATAAACTTCCTCCTGCTGCCGTTGCAGTATTTAAAAAAGAACCGCATGCGGCAAAATTACCATGCAAGTGCAATTAACATTCAAAGACAAAGACGGCTTTCCGTTCTTCCGCGATGGCGCAGATGTGTGCTGGGCGCAGCCCGCACGAAGAAAGTGCATCCTCCATTTTAAAAACGGGGAAGCGCTTGTGTACGGGCATCCGTTAAACTATTTTCATAAAAAGAAAGTATGGGCTCTCAATCTCTTCAGGCGGTTCGACAAGTTTTTACTGCTGAACATTTCGCAGCTTGCAAACGGCAAGTGGCTTTTTGCCCTGCTGAAGAACGGAAAAATGCTTCCCCTCACCCGCAGCGGAAGCAAAAAGTTGAAACGCTATCTCCTCAGGCATAAAAACAGCGAAGGCGGCAACCCATAGCCCGCGCTTCTGCATTCCGCTGCCGCGCACCTGCGCACCGTTACCTGTAATGCGGTGCGCGTGAGCTGTAACCTGCATCCCGTAACGTGTAACAGGGTGCGGATGACGCATAACCTGCATCCCGTGACAGGTAACGCGGTACAGGTAACGCATAATGTGGTGCGCGTGACGTGTAACAGGGTACAGGTGACGTGTAGTGTGGTACAGGTGACGTGTAATATGGTACAGGTGACGTGTAGTGTGGTACAGGTGACGTGTCGCCTGCATCCCGTAACCTGTAATGTGGTACGGATGACGTGTCACCTGCATCCCGTTACAGGTAACGCGGTACAGGTAACGCGTAATGTGGTGCGCGTGACGTGTAATGTGGTACAGGTGACGTGTCACTTGTTACACTTTCATCGTCCCGTGATGTGCAGTTGGGGATATACGTATGCCGTTGGGGATATAAAGGTGCAATGGGGGATATAAACGCAAACTTATTTCACGCTGCCGCGTTAAGGTAACAGATTGGGCAACGAAGTTCAATCGCAACAAAAACAAAAAAACAAAAAAAATGAAAAAGTTAATTTTTAAAGTAGCGATTCACAGAGACCGCTACGGAAACCGCATCGTAATAATGATGGCGGTGGTATCAAAAACAAATGTAAAACGGGTGGGCGCTATTTTAAACCTGAAAAAAATCAGGAAGATTGGCGACTTCCAGAACAAGGCGAAACTGATTCGCACCTCCATGGTGGGCAATGCGTTTTTTCCTTCGCCTCCCATTTCGGTATCGAATGGCGGTGTGTTCGACCTCGACATTCAGGCGCTGGATACTGCCGAAGTAACCGCGCAAACCAGAGCGAGGGGCACAGCCACCGCCCGCGATGTGGCAAAGCAAACCGTGCTGGACGACATGCACACTTTGCAGGGCTACGTGCAAACCGTGGCGGATGCAACGCCTAAAAAAGCCCAGGAGATTGTGCTCGGTTCGGGCTTCAGCATGAAAATTGCCGCCCCGCGCGACAAGGATGACTTCATGGTGAAGAACACCAAAGTGAAAGGCACTATGAAGTTAACCGTAAATGTGAAAAAAGTTACGGGCGGCAGCAGGCGGGCGTTTTTCAAATGGCAAATCAGCACCGATGGAATTACGTTTACCGATTTGCCTTCCACCTTAAAAGGAAGCACGCTGGTGAGCGGGCTCACCAGAGGAACTACGTATTGGTTCCGCTTCTTAGTGGTGGCGAAAAATGGCGAAAGCGGCTGGAGCGCTGCCGTGAGCGAAATGAGCAACTGACCTCCACCTCTCAGGGTTTTTCAAAGAAAGCCCCGCTTGTAAAAAATTTGCAGGCGGGATTTTTTTTGTTCCTGCAAAAAATAAACGGCACGCGCTTTGACGTCTTACATACTATTTTTACAAAGACAGGACTTACGCAGAAGTTTAGTGAGTATTGTCATTTCGACCAGAGGGAGAAATCTCCTATGTTTGGCACAAAGGAGATTCCTCGCTTCGCTCGGAATGACACCGTTTTGCGTAAGTCCTGAAAGATTCGTTCTATCTTTGCCCCTCTTATGTTTCGGAATTTTTTCATCCTGCTTATTCTTCTTGCCTGCAAAAATTCTTTTGCGCAATCCGCCAACAATAAACTTATACTGGGAACAGAATACGGAAGCAACACGGTGTATATCGGAGAAGCGCCCGCGCAAAAACTTCCCTATCTGAATGCTTCTGCCGATTTCACTCTTTCATTCGGGCTCTGGTTGAATGTTACTGCTTACCATCTGCTCGAAAGCAATTTGGTTTCGGATGAAACGCGCCCATCGGTTGGCTGGGATATTCCGCTTTCAAAACACTGGACGTTCACTCCTTCGTACACGCATTTTTTCTTCGCGCCCGAAAGCCCGCTGCCGCACGCCTCGCTGCTGAATGACTGGGCGGGCGAACTGGCGTATTCAAAAAAAATGGAATGGATGTTGGATGCGGATTACTTAACCGGAAACGGAGAGAGCGATTATTATTTTTCAATAGATGCCGACCGCCCTTTTTACATTCCCAAAATCTTGGGCAAGAATGACGAACTGAAAATAATGCCCGATGCGGTTGCGTATTTCGGCACCACCAATTTTTATTCTTCCTATCAGAATAAAAACGGAATGCCCATAGGAAACGGAGGCGCAGGGCACGGGCATCATGGGCAGGGACAAGGCGGTGGCGGAACTTCGTCCGGCAGCGGAAGCAGTTTTTCTGTCATCAGCATTATTGGCGGCTTGCCGGTGCATTATTACGCGGGCGGCTTTGATTTATATTTCACTCCCTCCTGCTCTTTCCTGCCAAACGATGCAGCCAATTCATTCTTTTATTTTCAAACGGGGCTGAATTATTTTTTCGCTTCTGCGCATAAGCATAAGAAATAAAAAAGATTAAATAAATAACTATGTAACTTCTGCACATCCTTCTTTCGTCTTATACTTGAACGGGCAAGAAATCTAAAAAATTGTTTTGCGTTTATAATAATAAGCGCATACCTTCGTTCTCAAAAAAAAATCAAATGAAAACATCTTGTAAATTAATCTGCCTTGCTGCTATTGCAGCAGCAGCATCTTGCAAAAAAAAGGATACTCCTCCTTCTAACTCCACCACAACTACTGAGAATTATTCTTCAGTGAATGATTTTTTTGTAAAGAACGGAGTCGCTATGCAAACCTATACGGTAAGCGGAACAACAGGCGGAAGTTTCACTTCTCCTCAGGGAACGGTCGTAACAATTCCCGCGAATGCTTTTGTAACGCAGTCAAATGCGCCAGTTACAGGAAATGTAACCATTCAGTTTAAAGACCTTTACAAGAAAAGCGATATGCTTTTATCAAACATGCCGACCATGATGGCTTATGGTGCTCCATTAAAATCAGGCGGAGAATTTTTTATTAAAGCATCTGCGAATAATTCGGCTGTTGTTCTTGCTCCCGGAAAAAAAATAACTGCTGCGCAACCTGTGGCATTAACAGGAATATTAGATTCTGCTATGCAACCGTTCGTACAACAGAAGGATTCCAGTGGAACGTATTCATGGGGTTTAACTTCAGCGGATTCTATTAATTATGTGGCATCAAATTATTTGTTCAGTTTATATCAATTTAATGTCCCCGTTGATTCAGGCAGTTGGAGTAACAGCGACAACTCATCATACTTTTCTTCCTATCCACAAACTACATTAACATTACAACCCAATGATAATTTGACAACTTATGGAACAAATGTTTTTCTGGTGTTTAAAAATATATCTTCCATGGTGCATGTTTATCACAACGGAACAAATTTCCCTTACTACTATGCACCGCAAGGTTTGCAATGCACGCTTGTTGCTGTTGGAATAAAAAGCGGAATCCTCTATTCTTCTTTTGTTCCTATTACAATTAGTTCTAATCAAACAGTAAATTTTTCTCTGAGCCAGACAACCACCAGCGCCTTTATTACGCAGTTAAAAACTTTGAACTAAAAAAAAGAGCGAAGTATTTCGCTTGGATGAAATAAAAAAGGGAGAAAACTTTTTCGTTTCTCCCTTTCACTAAATGTTCTAACTAACATTTATTTTTTCGGTCCTTTATGATGACCTTTGCCGTGCCCCTCGCCATGATGGGCTTTTTCTTTTTTCATTTCCTGCCCATGGTTGTCTTTAGCTTCGGTGCTCACCACCTGCCCTTTGCCCGGACCGGAAGGTGTGCTTTGAGCAGTGCCGCTCACTTCCTTGCCGTGATTTTCTTTAGGCGCGGGAGCAGGAGCGGGTGAAGTGGGGTTTGTTTTTGAAGACGCTGCGTTTTGCGCGAAACCGGTTCCTGCAAGCAGCATGGCTGCAAGAAAAGCGGCTGATACGATTACTTTTTTCATAATTGATTTTTTTTATTGATTGATTTGGGTAAAGGTAATTCAATTATCGTGCCGGAAAATAGTTTTCACAATTTTTAACAACTTCATATAGAGGGAAAAAACTGGTTGGCAAAAACCGAAAGGAGCAGCAGCGTGAAAATAATTTCCGCAAGCCATTGTCTTTTTGCATAAAGCAGGTAATCAGAAATAAAAACGGTGAAGGGAATAGCAAGAAAAGAGAGAAAGAAAATAGAATACGAAGGAGCGAGAAAAACAGAAAGCAAAGCGAGCAAAGAAAAATAAATCAGCAGCCGGAAATTATTCCGCAGCCACACGGTGCTGCCGCTGAGGTTATGCAGCAATCTGCCCGAAGCGAGCAGCGCGGTTAAAAGCAGCAGCGCAAACTGTGAAATTTCCGCTATGGAAAAAGAATTCATGTTGAATGATTTTACAGGCGTTACCAAACTATAATAAAGCAATTCATACCGCAGGTCTTCGAGTTTATCGTTCCAGAAAAAATAAAATATCAGATAGAGCCACGGCAGCAAAAAACCGGTAAATGAAATCACCCATTCCCTCCACACAAAAGGGCGAATGATAAGTAGTCCAATCCAAATCAGCAAAACAAAAATAATGGAAGGAAAATAAAACAGCACTGCGAGCGAAATAAAAATTCCCATGCTGAACGCTTCGGAATAGGCGGTTTCTTTCCGGTACGATTGCATGAGTTTATGCAGCGTGTACAAAATAAAAATATTGGCAATGAGAATGGGATGCAGCGAAAGCATTTCGGGCTGCAAACTCATCAGTACAATATAAATCAGCGCGGGCAGATAACTGTTGGTATCTATAATTTCATTTTTCCGGATGATGTAATTAATGAGAAGCGCTTCGCAGAAAATGAGAACGAAAGAAATAATTACCAGTGCGTGCGGAAAACCCGAAAGCCCTGCCAGAACAAGACGATGCAGCGGAGCCGAATGCCCGGTGGAAGGAATGGAAGGATGAATGAATCCAACCACCCACAGCGCAATCAGCACAACAGGCAGCAGAAGAACGGATGCCGGCTGGTTTCTTTTTATAAATCCTATCAGCATAAAAATTCGGTGCGGTGGCGGAGGAAATCTATTTTCATTTCGCGTAATTAATTTTTTTTACATTTGTCCAATCAAATTTTTTTCTATGCTCTTATTTACATGGATGGGTTTGTGGACAAAAGCAGCGCATTTGTTCCAATGGTCGTTCCGCGTAATGGAAGGACCCAACCGCAAGATGAATATTTTATTCATTGCCATTGGCGCATTGATTGCCCTTTACTGGCTGTGGAGGCAAAACCAACTCAACCGGAAAGCGGAACAGGAAGAAACCTTTAAGTGATTTTTATTTCCTGTTTCTCCGGAAAAATCCTTTCGGACAAATCAAAGCCGATATCTCTTCTGAAATATTTTTTCTCGTAGTTAATTTTTTCCGCGCCTGAAAAACTTTTTGCCAGCGCTTGCTCCATAGTAATTCCGTAAGAAGTAACTGCCAGCACTCTTCCTCCGTTCGTAACCGCTTTCCCATTTTCTTCTTTTGTGCCCGCATGAAACACGATTGAATCTTTTACTTCTTCCAAGCCGGTAATTGTTTTTCCTTTTTCATAATCGCCCGGGTAGCCGCCCGAAACAAGCATTACGGTTGCAGCGCTTCGCAAATCAAATTCTAATTTTTTTGTGTCGAGCGTTTGAAAGGCAACACCTGCAAACAAATCGAGAATGTCAGATTTAATCCGCGGCATCACCACTTCCGTTTCCGGATCGCCCATGCGGCAGTTGTATTCAATCACAAAAGGATTTCCTTCCACGTTAATCAATCCGAAAAAAATAAATCCTTTGTAAATGATATTTTCTTTTTTCAATCCTTCCACTGTCGGAATAATAATTTTCTGTTCCACTTTCCGCATGAACGATGAATCCGCAAACGGAACGGGAGAAACCGCGCCCATGCCTCCGGTATTTAATCCGGTATCGCCTTCGCCAATGCGCTTGTAGTCCTTTGCCTCCGGAAGAATTTTATAATTGCTGCCATCCGTAAGAATGAAAACCGAGATCTCAATGCCTTTGAGAAATTCTTCAATCACCACTTTCGCGCTGGCATTTCCGAATTTTCCGCTGAGCATTTCTTCCAGTTCTTTTTTTGCTTCGTTCATAGTTTGCGCAATCACCACGCCTTTTCCGGCAGCAAGCCCATCGGCTTTGAGCACGTAAGGAGGAGAAAGTGTTTTGAGAAAAGCAAACGCTTCTGAAATTTTTTCTTTAGTAAAAGTTTGATAGCGCGCAGTGGGGATTCGATGACGGAACATAAATTGCTTTGAAAAATCTTTGCTTCCCTCCAATTGTGCGCCTGCTTTAGCGGGACCAATGACAGGAATATTTTTCAACTTCTCATCTGCCAGAAAAAAATCATGAATGCCTTTTACAAGCGGCTCTTCCGGACCAACCACCACCATATTTATTTTGTTTTCGAGAACAAACTTTTTTACGGCTTCAAAATCGGTAGGAGAAATGTTTATGTTTTCTCCGTAATCGGAGGTTCCTGCATTTCCGGGTGCAATAAAAAATGCTCCGAGTTTTTTGCTCTGCGCCATTTTCCATGCAAGCGCGTGCTCTCTTCCTCCGCTTCCCATCAACAATACATTCATGTTCAAAAATTATTTCTGAACATCAAATTTAGAAATGTATTTCGCGCAGAAGGAAGAAAGTTTTCAATAAATCTTTTGCCTTGAAATCAATTTTTCGCGGGGAAGCAAATCGGCTTTCACTTTTACATCTACCACTTCGGCAATATTTTTTGTCAGCAGGCGGGGAATTTTAATGCCGAAACCCTTCACCGCAATTTTGAAATTGCTTTCAAGCGAAATGCTGTTTCCTTTTATTATGAGAATTCCTTTTTCGGTTCGCTCCTGCTCCACTCCATGAATTTTTAATTTGCCGGTTGCAGTAACATGGTAAGTTCCGTCTTTGGAATAATCAACCCGCTCGTTAATCTTCCCGGTAAATGTGGAAGAAGGAACAACGATTGTCTGGACAAATCAGGACTATGCCACTCATACTGTAACGAGCAACACCGGTTTATTCAACAGCGGTGATATGACGAATGGAAAAACTTTTTCCTATAAGTTTAGCGATGCCGGAACTTATGCCTATTACTGCAAATACCATCAGGCAATGGGAATGACGGGAACGGTGGTGGTGCAGTAATTTGTAACTATGGTTATTAACCATATACTGCTGATAAAAGCATTTGTTCGCGGTATGGGTTCGGTTTGCTGCAATTAATTTTGTGAATTCAACTTACCGAAAACATGCGTGGAAGAAGTTTTTGCTTGCTGAAAATTATTTTTGTTCTCCTGCTTATTCCCTTTTCCCTTATGAAGATAAAAGCAGGTACCGGTTGTGTGGCGGGCATAACTGGAAATAATACCATTTGCGCAGGCGACAGCACCACGCTCACTGCATTCGGAGGAATAAATTATTCATGGAGCACAGGCAACACTATAGATTCTATTATTGTTGTGAAACCAACCATTACTACAACTTATTCTGTAATTATCACCGACACATGCGGAACTGACACAAGCAGCATTACGGTATTTGTCAACCCTCTTCCAAATGCAAACTTCAGCGGCATTACCAGTTTTTGCAATGGCAGCAGTTCTGTTCTTACCGCATCGGGAGGAATAAGTTATTTGTGGAGCACGGGCGAAACTGCCGCCACTATTATTATTTCCCCTTCCCTCAGCACTACATATACTCTTATTGCAATGAATAATTGCGGCTCGGATACAACTTCTATTCCTGTAACTGTTCTATCACCTCCTGTTGTGGTGATTTCAGGAAATACTTTTTTATGCAAAGGAAATCCGGGAGTGCTGACTGCATCAGGCGGAAGTGTTTATTCGTGGAACACAGGAGCCACAACTTCATCTATTGCAATTTCTCCTTCAACCAATACTACTTCTTTTTTTGTGATTGCTTTGAATCAATGCGGAAGCGATACTGCCGACACCACAGTAATCCTTGTGCCAAAAACAGTTTCATCTTTCAGTTATGCGTATGATACCTGTGTTTATTCCTGTATTCAGTTCAACGACCAGTCACAAAACGCTTTTTACTGGCAATGGCAGTTTGGAGATGGCGATACTTCTATGAGAGAAAACCCCTGTCATTTTTATTTAAGCGGGCAGTATACTATTATGCTGATTACGCTGAACTCATTTCAGATGTGCCCCGATACAAGCAAAGCATCGCTGAAATATTTTGCGGCAGATACTTCTCTTTCGCTCATCATTCCCAATGTTTTCACCCCGAACGGTGACGGACAAAACGATGCATTTAAAATTTCCGGATTAAACCGGTGCTCGCCTTTCTCGCTAAAAATAGTTGACCGCTGGGGAGGGCTTATGTTTGAAACCACTGATTATGGTTTTGTGTGGGACGGAAGAACAGCGGCAGGAGTTCCGGCACACGAAGGAGTATACTTCTATGTGTTCTCAAATAATAATTCTACCTACAAAGGTTTCGTTTCTTTGTTGAAGTGAATTAAGAAAACTTAGTGTAACAACGCCTTTGCTGAACCTCCTACACCGGTAGATTCAAGCCACATTCCTATGGAACCTGCAGTACCGGTAGTGCCCCGTGCTTTTCCTGCAGTAGAAGATGTAGTTACTTGATATCCACGAATAGTTCCTGTGGCGGTTTGTACTGTTACAACTCCCAATATTGCAATACGTCCAACTGCACCGATTGCAATAGTTGCATCATAAACAATCCCAATTGCCTGGGAGGAACTTGCAGTTGTAGTTACAGTAAATGCATTATCAGTTGTAGAACTAGAGATTACTATTTCACCGGCACTGCGGGTCGCACCGCTGACATTCTTAAGCCATACAGTTATTGGCTGATTGCCGGTTAGAGTGCCATCACCTAATCCTATGTCACCTCCAGCAACCTGAAGGGTGCTGGTAACAGTGGTAGTGCCTATTCCCACATTTGTACCTGTGTTATATAAATTACTGGTTGCTGTCCATGCAGAACCATTGTAATAAAGCGTCTGCCCGGTTGTTCCCGTTGCCCCTATGTTGCCGGTAGCGCCTGTTGCTCCTGTTGGACCTGCTGCCCCAGTTGGACCTGCTGCCCCAGTTGGACCTGCAACGCCTGTTGCGCCATTCAAACCCGCAGCACCTGTTGCACCTATCGGACCAGTTGCACCCACCGCACCAGTTGCTCCATCTGCTCCTGTGGGTCCGGTTACTCCCATCGCGCCTGTAGCACCATCAGCACCTGTAGGACCAGTAATTCCCTGCGCGCCTGTGGCTCCGTCAGCGCCTGTTGGACCGGTTACTCCCATTGCACCAGTTGCTCCATCCGCTCCTGTAGGACCGGTTGCACCCATTGCACCCGTTGCTCCATTTGTTCCTGTGGGACCAGTTGCTCCCATTGCACCCGTTGCGCCATCCGCTCCTGTAGGACCTGTGACTCCCATTGCACCTGTTGCTCCATCCGCTCCTGTAGGACCTGTGACTCCCATTGCACCTGTTGCTCCATCCGCTCCTGTAGGACCTGTGACTC
Organism: Bacteroidota bacterium; assembly: GCA_016195025.1. Taxonomy (NCBI): domain Bacteria; kingdom Pseudomonadati; phylum Bacteroidota; species Bacteroidota bacterium. The sequence continues at coordinate 35,866 of JACQAL010000060.1, forward strand.
CCATTGCACCTGTTGCGCCATCCGCTCCTGTAGGACCTGTGACTCCCATTGCACCCGTTGCGCCATCCGCTCCTGTAGGACCAGTTGCACCCATTGCACCCGTTGCGCCATCCGCTCCTGTAGGACCTGTGACTCCCATTGCACCTGTTGCGCCATCCGCTCCTGTAGGACCTGTGACTCCCATTGCACCTGTTGCTCCATCCGCTCCTGTGGGACCGGTTGCACCCATTGCACCCGTTGCGCCATCCGCGCCAGTAGGACCAGTAATTCCCTGAGCACCGGTTGCACCGTCAGCGCCAGAAGGTCCTGTTGGTCCAGTGGGACCTGTTGGTCCGCTAGCAGGACCAGTAGGACCTTGAGCACCTGTTGGACCCATCGGTCCTGTTGCACCATTTGCGGTATACAAAGCATATGGCACGCTTAACAATTGTGAAGCGCCCATGGAAACATATCCGCTTCCAAAGTCAACTTCTATTTCAATAAATTTATTTCCGCTGTTCCATGGAATAGTTAAAAAATTTCCGCTGACTACTGTGCCTGCTCCTATACTTAATGTTACCAACCCGAATTGATTAGTAAGCGCAGTTTGAGTTTCCTGGTATACAATAGGTCCCGCCTGCGTGTTATCGTGAATGGTTACACGAATGGGAAATGAAGTGTTGGCTATGGGATTTCCCGAAACATCGCGGATGACCGATTGGTACTTGAATGCCTGTGGCGCCTGTGCATTAGCGATAACAGCAAGCAGCAAAAAAGAGAAAAGCAGTTTAAAAATTTTCATTTGATATTTTTTATAGAGTTATTTAAGCCGCACTATTTTATAAGAACATTTATAGATATTGTTTTTGCCGATTATGTTCAGCAGGTAAATTCCTTCCTCATACTCATTAAAAGAAAAAGTCAGATTATTTTTTCCATCCAGCAATTCTTCTTTACGCAAGAGTTTTCCGTTGGAATCAAAAAGTTCCACCGAAAAATTCCCCGGCACTTTTTCAAAATCAATCCAGAGGTTATTTATTACCGGGTTCGGATATACGAAAACAGAGGGCTCCGTGTAATTGGCTACCGATAAAATATTGTAAGCGGGCTGCTGAAATCCCTGCGTCATGAAATGTGCCGAAGCGGAATATGTTTCAGTCATCGCCTCACCAAGCGTCCAACTTACGGAGTTGTTTGCATTGGCAAAATAATCTCCTGATGCGGCAATGACTTCGGGCGATGCCGACTGGCAAAATAGCATACGAGAATTAAAAAGCAGGATTAATAAAAAAGTAATATTTAAAAATTTGCTCATTGAAACTCAGTTTGGGGTTGCAAAAATACAGGTTTTTATGTAGAAGAGCAGTTCTTAATTTCACTTCAATACGCAGATTTATTAAGAAGGTTTCTTATAAGAATCAATTACTCTATTTTTAATATGAAAAACACATATTTACTTTATTTTTAATTGCTTTTTCTAAAAGAATTGCTAAAATTATTTTAAAAATATATGTCTATTTCAGGAATAGACAAATTGCAGCAGCTTTTTGTTTCGCGGTGAAAATAGATTACTCAATCACTACCTTTCCCGCGCCAATGACCTCACCCCAGCCCTCTCCTTTAGGAGAGGGAGCAGAGAGTTTGTAGAAATAAATTCCGCTTGAAAGATTGCCTCTTTCAACTTGGAACTTTGAACTTGAGACTTGAAACTTTTTTACTTCTTTGCCAAAAACATCATATATTTTGAATTCAGAATCAATCACCGTTGACCGATTGCCGTTCACTTGTATTGTTGCACTCGTGCTGAATGGATTTGGAAAAATATTTATTTCTGGTTTTGAGGTTTGGAAATCGTTTATTCCATTTGCAAAACAAAGTGTAGTTACTGTTCCTCCATCACTTGTTAAAGTTGGGCGATTTGTAATAATGCCACCAGAGGAAACTAAAGTAGAGGGATTTGTAACTATTGTTGCAGGAGATAACTCAATTGTGTTTGGATTACCTTCATTACATCCACTATGCCCAAGAGAATCAGTTTTTATAAAATATATTTTTGGAAGAGAACCTGCCCCCCAATAATCAAACGCACCTAAAATAGCATAACCGCCATCTGCAGTTTGTTGCACAAATGTTCCTGCATCTTCATCCGAATCTCCATATAATTTTGACCAAAGTAAATTTCCATTTGAAGTTGTTTTAATCAGATAGCAATCTTCATCGCCATTTCCAAAACTTACAGTTTTACCAACAAGAATATATCCTCCATCTGAAGTTTGATGAACACAGTTTGAATAATCACCATCTGTTCCTCCAAATATTTTTGACCATATTAAATTTCCACTTGAATCAATTTTTATTAAGTAGACATCATAGTATCCAATACTAAAGTTATCGTCTCTATATCCAGAAATAATATAACCATTATCATTTGTTTGTTCCACCGAATAACCAAAGTCATTGCCAGTGCTACCATATGTTTTTGACCAAAGAACATTTCCATTTATGTCGGTCTTTATTGCATAAATATCATTAGCGCCTGCGCCAAAACTTTGTGTTGTCCCCACTATAATATATCCGCTATCAGAGGTTTGTTGAAGAAAATTTCCATCATCACGTCCAGTACCGCCATAAGTTTTCGTCCATAATGTATCACCGTTTGAATTCGTTTTTATTAAATAAAAATCATCATCTCCTGCACCAAAGCTTCCAGTTACTCCAGCAACAATATAGCTACCATTAAAAGTTTGTTGAACTGAATAAGCAATATCCCAAGAAGTTCCTCCGAAATTTTTTGACCAAAGTACATTTCCCATCGAATCAGTTTTCAATAGATAGGCATCATCTATTCCTAATGCAAAACTATGGGCAGTGCCAGCGATAATAAATCCTCTCTCTAATGTTTCTGCTATAGAATTTCCACCGTCTCCTGGTTTAGTTCCTGCATAAGTTTTTGTCCATAATGTATCGCCATCAGAATTAATTTTAATAATTGGAGTGCCAACAAAAATATATTCTCCTTCTTTTGTTTGTGTTCCAGAAAATACTCCGCCACTTCCGTTCGTTCCTCCATAAGTTTTCTGAAAAGTAATTTGCGCTTGAGTAAAAAGAGAAATAAAAAATAGAGTTATGAAAAAGAATTTTTTCATTAATCAAATGTAAGGAAAAGAATTGGCTTTCAAAGACTCACCCCGTCTCACTCCATTCGACACCCCGCTCTACGGGTAGAAAGGGGGAAGGGGAGAGTCCTTATTCATCTCCATCCGCATTCTCATGCCACGGGAAGTTTGCATTGTATCCCGATATTTCCCAGAAAAATTTTCCTCTTTTCTTATCATAGTTGCCGATCTCGTTCATGGTGTCGCAATCATATAAGCGCCCGTTCACCATAGTGTATTTTACTGTTTCAGAATTCAAAATATTTTCCAAAGGGTTTTTGTCAAGGATAATTAAGTCGGCAAGTTTTCCTTTCTCCAGCGAGCCGATTTCTTTTTCCATGCCGAGATAAGTTGCTCCGTTAATAGTTGCGCATTGCAGTGCCTGCATGTTCGTCATTCCACCCTGCTGTAGCATCCACAATTCCCAATGTGCGCCAATGCCGTTCATTTGTCCGTGCTGCCCTAAATTTATTTTCACGCCTGCGTCCGAAAGTTTTTTGCAACTCTGGGATACAAGCATATAACCATTCGTGTATTCTTCTTCGGGAATCATGGTGCGGTGGCGCGCTTTTGTGTCAACAACATTTCGCGGAGTAAAATTTAAAAGTCGCTGTTTTTCCCAAACATTTGTATGCTGGTACCAATATGTTTCTCCGCTCATGGCGCCATAGCAAACAATGAGCGTGGGCGTGTACTGCGTTTTGCTTTTGCTCCAGAGTTGCACAACATCATTATATAAAGTAGCGATGGGAAGATTGTGTTCCACACCTGTGTGACCGTCTAAAATATGTGTGAGATTATAAAAATAAGTGGAGCCGCCTTCGGGAACAACTTGTATTCCTAACTGCTTTGCCGCTGTGATTACTTGCTGGCGTTGTTCTCTTCTCGGCTGGTTATAACTTTTCACGGAGAACGCACCGAACGCTTTTGTGCGAACGATTGCGCTTTTCGCGTCATTCAAAGAATTAATTACCGCTTTGAAGTCACCGTCAGCGCCATAGAGAATTGTTCCGGTAGAAAAAATTCTTGGTCCCGTCATGATTCCTGCTTTCACCATTTCGCTCTGCGAGAAAACCATTTCGGTATTGGAAGATGGGTCATGTGTTGTAGTAACTCCGTAAGCAAGATTGGAATAGTATGTCCATTCTTTCTGCGGAGAAAGTCCCTGGCGAAATGTCCACAAGTGTGCGTGCACATCGATCATTCCGGGCATAATTGTTTTTCCTGTAACATCCATCACCTTTGCTCCTGCTGGAATCTGAACTTTGTCAGCAGCACCGATGTCCGTGATTTTATTGTCTGTTACAATGATGGTTCCGTTCTCGATTACATCGCTTCCGTTATTCATCGTAATTATTCTTGCTCCTGTGAACGCAATCGTTCCTTTTGGTTTGTCAGAATCCAAAACAAGATTTACTTTTATTCCAACCGTGTCCATTTTCAAAACACTGTCGGCTTTTCCGCTGATGAAGCCGAAACGATTTCCGAGTTCGGTTGTAAAATATTCTTCGCCCAATGTCCAGTGAACTTTTTTGCTGTCAGCACCCCAGTGAATATTTATTCCTGCATCTTTCGCCACCTGCGCAACAGGAACGGATTCCATTTTTGCGGAGAGGTCAGATGTTTTTCCCACGAGCGGCATTGCGGCAACATACACTTTGAAAAGTTCGCAGTACGCTATCCAATTATTATCAGGACTCACAACAAAATTGTTCGTGTACTTTGAAGTGAAATGCGTTCGCACATCCTTGCCATTCAAATCACAACTTTTGAGGACGAACAAATCATCCTTTCCTTCCGATTCAGTTGACTGGAAGAAAATTCTTTTTCCGTCTTTGGAAAAACGCGGGTCACTTCCTTCTTTGATGACGAGCGTTGGTTTTCCTCCTGTGCTCGGCATAACATAAATTCCCGGGTTCACGCAGAAAGCATTTCCCTGCTGGTTGTTGCCATTTTCTTTTTGATACACGAGCCATTTTCCATCGGGAGAATATCTTGGTGTGCGGTAAATTCCTTTTTCTTCAGAAAGTTTTGTCATCTTTTTATCTGTCACATTCATTTTCCAAATTGCTCCGCTGTTCTCATCGCTCCAGGTCACGAATACAATTTCTTTTCCATCGGGGGAAAAACTTGGCTCAAACATAAAGTGGTCAGTGGTTGCGATTTTGGTGGGAACTCCGTTCGGTAAATCTTTTTTCCAAATTGCTCCGACAGCATTGAACAGCATATATTTTTCATCGGGAGAAGTCACCGCATTGCGGATTGTTTTTACTGTGAACTTATCAGGCGCAACCGGATTTTCAAAATGCAGCGCGTCATAAATCTTTTGTTTCACTTTTACTGTGAAAGGAATTTCTGTGGCTTGTGAGGTGGTAACATCTATCTTCCAGATTTTTCCCTGCGCCCAGATGATTATATTTTTTGCATCGAGCCACTGAAATCCACAGTACGGTCCGAATATCGCCCAAGCTTCTGACTGGTCTTTGCTGAGTTTGTCATACACGGGCCATTCTTCTCCGGTTTCTAAATTTCTCAGATACAAAACTGTTTTCTCGTGAACTCTTCTTACAAAAGCTAATGTTTTTCCGTCTCTTGAAATTTGCGGACGCATTGCGCTGCCTGCGCCACCAGTCACAGTTTCGGTTTCTCCTTTTTCAAAATTGTATCGCTTGATAACATAAATCTGCTGGTTCGGATCTTTGTTGTATTCAAAATGTCCGCCCGGATACATATCCTCGCTGTAGTAAACATATTTTCCATCAGCAGAAACGCAGGGCTCGCCTAAATCCTGCTGGTCATTTTTTCTTTTCGTGATCTGAATTCCTTCCCCGCCTGTGAAATGGTACATCCACAATTCTCCGGCACCGAGCGAGCGGGTAGAGGTGAAATGTTTTTTTGCGATGAGATAATTTCCATCAGGCATCCATACTGCGTTGTTTAGCAAACGAAAATTTTCTTTGGTGATTTGTTTTGCGTCCGAGCCGTCTCTGTTCATCATCCAGATATTATCTCCGCCTCCTGCATCGCTGGTGAAAGAAATTTTCTTTCCATCCGCAGAAAATCTCGGCTGTGTTTCCATCGCATGATTCTGCCTCAGTGCTTTTGCTTCTCCGCCTGTGATAGGCATGGAATAAATATCTCCGAGCATGTCAAACACAATTTCTTTTCCGTCAGGGGAAACATCTAAACTCATCCATGTCCCTTCATTTGTGGTAAACTCCACTTCTTTAAAAGTTCCCGGAGGGTTGAGTACATCCCATTTTTTATCGTCTTTCTTTTTTATTGTGTCTTTAGAAGATTCTTTTGATTGTGCAAAAAGATTTGTGGAGATGAGAAAGAAAACAAATATTTTTTTCATAGGAAAATTTTGAGAAGGTAAATGTAAAAAAATTACTTAGTGCTGAAATTGTTGAAGCCTATTTGCAAATTCACTTGCTTTTTCTTTTTCGCCAATAGAGTTGTAAGCCATCATCAGATTATTGATGACATCTTTATTGTTCGGATTGTTTTTGTAGTAGCGTTCATAATAAGGTATTGCCTGCTGAGGATTTCCTGCCATGTGATAGACGAGCCCTGTTTTAAAACTCACATCCAGAAAATCCGGTTCAGTTTCATAGAGGCGTAAAAAATAATTTAGCGAGTTCTGATAATCTTTTCTGCTGAGGTAAACAGTTGCGAGATTGTACAAAGAATTTCTATGTTTCGGATTTATTTCCAGCGCACGCTTGTAATCATTCACTGCTTCATCCACTTTTCCAAGATTGCTTTGCGATACTCCGTAATTGTACCAGTCGGCTTCTATATTCGGATAAATCGCAAGGCCTTTCTGATAATAAGTAACTGCATTTTGCAAATGAATTTTCTTTTTCTCTTTATCTGTTTCTTTTTCTCCTGCTAAAACGCTTTCCCATGCGAAGGTTGTATTTGTTCTATATGAATTCGGACAATCTTCAACTCCTTTTGCAAATAAAGTTAAGTTGGATTCCCAGTCTTTATTTCGGGAGAAAGTTTTGTATGAAAAGAGAAAAAGAATAATTGCAAGAGGAATAGTTTTAATGTTGAACGATTCAATCTTCAAAAGTTTTATCATAGCGTATGCAAGCAGAATGCAAAATGCAAGCGATGGAGTAAATAAAAATCTTTCTGCCATTGTTGAGCCAATGAGAATAAAAATATTTGAACTTACAGAGAGCGAAATCAGAAAAAATAAAATGCAGAATGAGATTAATTTGAAAATTTTAGAATTCGATGATTTGAAAATTCCTCCTATAGAAATTATTCCGAGTGTCAAATAAATCAAAACAGAAATAATCGCCAATGGATTTCCAAATCCCACAAGTGGAATCTGATTGTAGCCATAATCCCAGCAAAGCGGATGTGGAAAGAAAAGAAGTTTGAGATAATCGAATAGAATTACAAAAATGGTAGCGTAGCGCTCGGTAAAAATTTTCGCACCGGCAAGTGTATTATTTACTAAACCGATAGGCGGAGGATTTGAATCAAGTGCTGAATTGCGCGCAAGAAAATAAATCAGAATACCCGAAGCAAGAATTCCTGTGACAGCTAAAAGGTTCTTCACGTTGACTGATCTGAAAAAGAAAAGCGCAAGCGGAATAATGAAAATAAATGTTGCGGCACTTTCCTTGGAAAATAAAGCGCAGAGAAAAAACAAAAATGAAACCACTAAATATTTTTTCTCAGAAGTTTCTGAAAATTTTATTGCGAATAAAAACGCGAGCGAACAAAAAAGCAAACTCAGAATTTCATCCGCGCTTTTAATGTTAGCGGTGACTTCGGTGTGAATGGGGTGCGCTGCAAAAAATAAAACAGCAATTAAAGGAAGAAGCGGGTGGAAATCTTTCAATAGTTTTTTCAGAAAAATAAAAATTACAACACATAAAATCCCATAGAGCAAAACCTGAACGAAATGATAAGCCGAAGAATTCTCTTTGAAGAAACCATATTCTATCGCGAATAAACTCATGGTGAGCGGACGATATGTTCCGAAATTTTCTTTCGTGCTTCCGTAAACCGATGATTGCCCGAATAATTCTTTGATTCCTCTAAAACCTTTTTTAACCGTTTCGTGATTGGTAATCACTGCGCCATCGTCCATCACAAAACCGTGATGAAGTGTGTTGGTGTAGAGGAGAAAAGCAAAAACAAAAATGATTAAAGGAAACCAATGTTCAATTTTCTTTTCGAAAGAAATATTTTTTTGCATTTTATTTTTAGTTAACTTAGGCATAGAAAAGAAAGAAACGAAAATATAAAATCGTTAACTTAAAAGACCAAAAGAGTTATTCAGCTGTGTTAATATCATTCTTGATTAGGAAAAATAAATTCTTAAATTCACGAACTAAAAATTATGGGAATCGCATCACTTATTTTGCTTGCCGTCTGCGGTGCAGTTTTCTGCGGAATGGGAATTTTAATTTCCAAATGGATTGCACCAACCTCTAAGAATGCTTCAAAACTTGAAGCGTATGAGTGCGGTGTTCCTGCCGAGAGCGGTTCGTGGGTGCAATATAATGTAGGATATTATTTGTTTGCACTTATCTTTTTAGTGTTTGATGTGGAAATAGTTTTTCTGTTTCCTTGGGCGGTTGTACTTCGTGAAGTGGGAATGATTGCCTTCGTTGAGATTCTGATTTTTGTTTTCATACTTTTTCTCGGATTGATGTACGCTTGGAAAAAAGGCGCATTGAAATGGGAGTAAAATAAAAGAAGATTTCCCTATGAAAATCTAATGAATAGTTGTAACTTTAAAACATGGTTGACACAAAACAACAGGAACTGATTAAAAGTTTTCCAGGTCAGGTTCACAATCTTCCTGGCGGTGGAAATATTGTAATGTCCACCATTGAAGGCGTTGCGAACTGGTCGCGCTCTAATTCGTTATGGCCGTTGGTGTTTGGAACTTCTTGTTGTGCGATTGAGATGATGTCGGCTGCTTCTGCAAAACATGACTGGTCACGGTTTGGTTTTGAAGTAGCGCGCGCAACTCCTCGTCAGGCCGATTTAATTATCTGCGCGGGAACCATCGTTTATAAAATGGCTCCCGTTCTCAAAAGATTGTACGATCAGATGGCGGATCCTAAATATGTAATTGCGATGGGCGCCTGCACAATTTCGGGCGGACCCTTCTTTTATAATTCTTATTCTGTGGTGCGCGGTGTGGATCATGTGATTCCTGTGGATGTTTACATCGCGGGTTGTCCTCCGAGACCGGAAGCGTTGTTACACGCACTAATTACTCTTCAAGAAAAAATCAGAGCGGGCGGTCCAAGAGAAAAAATAAATATTTGAGGCCCCACCCCAACCCTCCCCGTTAGGGAGGGAGAAGGTAAAGACAAAAAAACAAAATGAACAGTAATAAGAATAAAAACATCTGCAAGTCCTCCCCGATGGGGAGGATTTAGGAGGAGCTTTGTATTATGACCAACGAAGAATTAAAAACTTTTATTTCCGCTCATGCTCCCGAAACTGTTTTCGAAGAATCTCAATTTCTCAACGCAATCATTCCTGCTGAAAAACTTTATTTACTTGCGAAAACTCTTCGCGCTGCTGATTACGATTATTTGATTTGTGTTTCAGGAGTTGACTGGAAAGATCATTTCATGGTGGTGTATCATCTAGAATCAAGAAAGACCAAAAATGTTTTTGTTTTGAAAGCAAAAATTACGGATAGAGTAAATCCTGCTGTGGATACGGTTTGCGATATATGGAGAACAGCTGAACTTCATGAGCGCGAAGTATTTGATCTGTTCGGAATAAAATTTAATAATCATCCTGACCTCAGAAGATTATTCATGGATGATACATGGGGATTTCCGTTAAGGAAAGATTATGTGGATGATGTAACGATAGTGCAATTGTAGTTTGCGTTAGCGATTGCAGCGGAAATCCTTTTTGCGTTTCGCAAAAAGATTGAAGCGAAAAGCGCGACCCGCAGGGGAACGCCCAAATGAAAATACAAATAGGCAGTAAACAGTTGGCAGTAGGCAAAAAATACAAAATGAAAAAATCTGTGAGATTGCTTCGCTGCGCTCGCAATGACGAATGAACCGAAACGAAAACATAGAAGAACTTTTAGAATCCAAGGAAGAGGATTTTGTGGTGAACATTGGTCCGCAGCACCCGAGTACGCACGGGGTTTTGCATTTGAAAGTGAAACTGCAGGGCGAAACGGTGAAGGATGTTGTGCCGCACCTCGGATACATTCACCGCTCGATAGAAAAAATGAGCGAGGCGAGCACGTATCGCAATTTTATTTACCTCACGAGCCGGATGGATTATCTCTCAGCGCACATGAATAATCAGGCGTGTTCGATGGCGGTGGAAAAAGGAATGGCGCTTGAAATTCCTGCGCGCGCGAAAGTGATTCGCATTCTGATGTCGGAACTTACGCGCCTTGCTTCGCATACGCTTTGGTGGGGAGCGCTTGGTTTGGATCTGGGCGCAACTACTCCGTTCTTCATCGGCTTCCGCGACCGCGAAGAGATCATGGATATTTTTGAAGAGACCTGCGGTGCACGACTCACAATGAATTATATGGTTCCGGGAGGGGCGATGTATGATCTTCATTCGAACTTTCAGAAACGTGTTCATACTTTTCTTATCAATTTCAAAAAACATTTACCTGAATACGATGAACTGCTTACAGGAAATATAATTTTTCAAAACAGAATGAAAGGAGTTGGAAAAATTTCTGCGGAAGATGCGATTTCGTATGGATGTACCGGCCCTGTTGCGCGCGGATCAGGTGTGAGTTGTGATATTCGCAAATGGTTTCCGTATGATGGATATGAAGGCGCAAGGTTCGATGAGATTTTAGAAACTGAAGGAGATTGTTTTGCCCGTTACATGGTTCGTGTTCGCGAAATGTATGAGTCGGTAAAAATTATTGAGCAGTATATTGATAACATTCCTGAGGGGGATTTTCAGGCGAAGACAAAAGCAGTGCTCAAACTTCCGAAAGGAGAATTTTATTCGCGCGTTGAAACCGCTCGCGGAGAACTGGGAGTTTACATTGTGAGCGATGGAAGCATGAAGCCGTACAGAATAAAATATCGTTCTCCGAACTTTTCAAATCTTTCCGCGCTCAAACACATGGCGGTTGGAGGAAAAATTGGCGATCTGGTGGCAATTATGGCAACTTTGGATTTGGTAATTCCGGATATAGACAGATAATGTATTTGTCCCCCTTCAGTGAAGGGGGATTAAGGGGGATGTAAAAAGTTATGAAAAGAAAATATAAACCAGAACTAAAAACTTTCGCGAGAGAACTCAGGAAAAGTTCTACGCCTGGTGAAGTTCGTTTATGGTGCGAGTTGCTTCTAGGAAGAAAAATGTTTGGATATCAGTTTCTAAGACAAATGCCCATTGAAAAATATGTTGCCGATTTTGCTTGCAGAAAATTAAAATTGGTTATTGAGTTGGATGGATATTCTCACCACGATAGGAGTGATAGAGATAATAAGAAAGATATCGCATTGAATAAATTGGGGTACACAGTTCTCAGATTTTCGGAATCACAAGTGATGAAAGACTTGCATAATGTTTATAGAGCGCTTGAAGATTATATTGAGAAATTTGAAATGAAACATCCCCCTGTTTCGCAAGGCGAAACTTCCCCCTTCAAAAAAGGGGGACTTATTCCCGAAATGGCACAATGAAATATTTATACGACTTCACATATCTCACAGATGAAATCCATAATTGGCTTTACGCTCATTGTTCTCCGTTAATGACAATGTTGTTGGAGTTTATGATTGTCGGAGTGTGCGTGCTGAGCGTTTGCGTTTTGCTGGCAATCATTTTCGTTTACATGGAAAGAAAAGTTGCTGCGTTCATGCAAATTCGTCTCGGTCCCAATCGTGTTGGACCAAAAGGAATTCTCCAGGCAGTTGCAGATGTTCTGAAACTTTTATTGAAAGAAGGAATCACTCCGCAGGCGTCAGATAAATTTTTATTCAACCTCGCTCCGTTCATTGTGATGATCGTGGCAATGCTCGTGCTCGCTCCAATTCCGTTCGCGAAAGGATTGCAGATGTATGATATTAATATTGGTGTATTTTATATTTCCGCTGTGTCATCTATTTCCGTCATCGGAATTCTCATGGCGGGCTGGGCAAGCAACAGCAAATATTCTTTGCTTGGTGCCATGCGCAGCGGTGCGCAGATCGTGAGTTATGAATTATCCGCAGGACTTTCCATCATTGTGATTGTTGCATTAACAGGAAGCATGAGCATGAATGACATTGTGGAAAGCCAACGCACTGGCTGGTGGATCTTCAAAGGACATATTCCTGCCATCATTGCGTTCGTCATTTTTATCATCGCTGGAACTGCTGAATTAAATCGTGCTCCGTTTGATATGGCAGAAGCAGAATCGGAACTTACTGCAGGATTTCATACGGAATACACCGGAATGCGTTTTGCCATGTTCTTTATGGCAGAGTATGTGAACATGTTTACGGTCTGCGCGATAGGTGCGACATTATTTCTTGGCGGATGGATGCCCTTCCATGTCGGGCATTTTGAAAGTTTCAATCACATCATGGATTTTATTCCTCCGGTAGTTTGGTTCTTCGGAAAGACTTTCTTTTTAATTTTTGTCATTATGTGGTTCCGCTGGACTTTTCCGCGTTTGCGCATTGATCAATTGCTCACGCTTGAATGGAAATATCTGATGCCGATAAGTCTTGTTAATATGATTTTAGTTGCGTTAGTAGTAATAATGAAATGGCATTTTTAATATGAGATATTTAGCGATGTACATAGGAACAATTCTCCGCGCAATCAACTCGCTCCGCAAAGGCATGAAGTTGACGGGATATTATTTTTCTCATCACAAAGAAATTGTAACACAGCAATATCCGGAGAACAGAAAAGAAATGTTCATTGGTGATAGGTTCCGAGGAGAAGTGGTATTGACGCATGATGAAAACAACGAGCACAAATGCACGGGTTGTTCTGCCTGCGAAATTGCTTGTCCGAACGGTACAATCAGAATTATCAGCAAGTTTGAAATTGATCCTGAAACACAAAAAAAGAAAAAGGCAATTGATGAGTTTGTGTATCACCTCGGCATGTGCACATTCTGCAATCTCTGTATTCTTTCTTGTCCGACTGATGCGATTGTGATGTCAAAAGATTTTGAGCACAGCACGTACGACAGAAAACCGCTGACAAAGATTTTAAATAAACCAGGAAGTAAATTAATGAAAGGAGTAGAATAATGAAACCGTCATTGCGAGCGAAGCGAAGCAATCCCATCAATGAGATTGCTTCGGTCGTACCTCCCTCGCAATGACGAATAAAAAATATGAAAGCTGAATTCTTCCTATACCTGATTTCTATCATGCTCCTTGTCTTTGGTGCTCTTACAGTGACCTCCAAGAAGATTTTCCGTGTAGCAATTTATTTGCTCTTCACACTGATAAATGTTGCTGCATTGTATTTTTATCTTCAGTATGAATTTCTCGCTGCCGTTCAGATCGTTGTTTATGTAGGGGGAATCGTGGTGTTGGTCATATTTTCACTTTTCCTGACTCATCGTGTCGGTTCCGATCTTCCTGCCCCATCTTACCTGAAAATGTTTTTCACTTTTCTTGCAGTATTGTTTGGTTTTGGATTTGTGTATTCGCTTTTACTCGGACATGAATTTACCGCTACAGAAACAATCGGCTCGTCAATAAGCATGCGCTCTATAGGAAAAGCAATGTTGAATTATGGTGAAGGTGGATTCGTTCTTCCATTCGAAGTGGTAAGTATTTTATTATTGGCTGCGTTAATAGGAAGTATTGCAATTGCCATGAAAACAAAACCTAAAGCATGATGGGTGAAATGAAATTCATATTGGCAATCAGCTTCGCGCTCTTTTTCATAGGAGCGTACGGATTTCTCACGCGCAGGAATATGATCACCATGCTCATGGCGGTGGAACTGATGCTGAATGCCGTGAATATCAACTTTGTCGTATTTAACAAATATTTGTTTTCTGAAAAACTAGACGGACTCTTCTTCACCATATTCATCATCACCATTGCTGCTGCTGAAGCCGCTGTGGCAATCGCAATCATTATTAATCTCTACAGAAAATTCAAATCAATTGACGAAGACGATATTGACACGCTGAAATGGTAATGCAAAATTATTCTTACATATCATTGGTCCTGATAATTCCGCTGGCAGTATTTCTAGTCACAGGATTATTCGGAAAAAAGTTTCAATTGCTATCAGGAATTCTCGGAACAGTAGGAATGCTCGCTGCCACTTGCCTTTCTTATTTCGCTGCGTACAAATATTTCATTGTTGGAGGAAGAGCAGACGGAATTTATCCGACCATCATTGCGTTCAAACAAACCTGGCTGCATTTTTCTCCAACACTCAGCATTGATTTCGGAATCATGCTTGACCCGATTTCGGTGATGATGCTTGTGGTTGTGACAACGGTTTCGCTGATGGTTCATCTTTACAGTATCGGCTACATGCACGGGGAAGAAAGATATTCCACTTACTATTCTTTTCTTTCTCTCTTTAGTTTTTCCATGCTCGGATTAGTTGTCTCCACAAACATTTTCCAGATGTATATGTTCTGGGAGCTTGTTGGCGTTTCTTCTTTTCTTCTCGTAGGATTTTATTTTTCAAAACCATCCGCAGTGGCAGCTGCGAAAAAAGCATTCATCGTCACTCGCTTTGCCGATTTGGGATTCCTTGCCGGAATTTTAATTCTTTCTTATTACAGCGAGTCGCTGGATTTTCAAACCATCATTCACCGCATGATGGATTACCACGGAGCAATTTTTCTGAATGCGAACGCTGCTTCCTTCATGGGAATTTCTGCTCTCACCTGGGCGTTATGTTTAATATTCATCGGAGGCGCAGGAAAATCTGCTATGTTCCCGTTGCATATCTGGCTTCCCGATGCGATGGAAGGACCAACTCCCGTTTCTGCTCTCATCCACGCAGCAACGATGGTGGTTGCCGGAGTTTTTTTGGTGGCGAGATTATTTCCGGTGTACTCACAAATTCCCGCAGCGCTGAATGTGGTGATGTATGTTGGTGCGTTCTCAGCGTTCTTCGCGGCTATCATCGCCTGCACGCAAACAGATATTAAACGCGTTCTGGCGTATTCCACTATGTCGCAAATCGGTTACATGATGTTCGCGCTGGGCGTTTCAGGATTTTGGGGAGAAAAAGGACTTGGATTCTCTGCTTCAATGTTTCATCTCTTCACGCACGCGATGTTCAAAGCGTTATTGTTTCTCGGAGCAGGTGCAGTCATTCATTATGTTCATTCCAACGAAATGGGCGATATGGGCGGACTTAGAAAAAAAATGCCTGTGACAAATGCAGTATTTCTCATAGCATGTTTAGCGATTTCAGGAGTTCCACCCTTATCAGGATTTTTTTCCAAGGAGGAAATTCTAACAGCCGCACTTCATCACAATAAAATAATTTATCTGGTCGGATTGGCTACAGCTTGCCTTACCGCATTTTATATGTTCCGTTTGTACTTGAGTATTTTCTGGAACAAGGAATATAAATCGCACGGACATGATCATCCTGCCTTCGCAGATACTTCGGCAGGCAGGCATTCGGAAGCACCGATGACCATGAAACTTCCTTTGCTTATTCTCGCTATCGCAACTCTCATAGCTGGATTCATTCCTTTCAGCATGTATATCTCTGCAGATGGAACCGCCTTCGAATCCGAATTTCATTTAATTCCTGCAATGATTGCTGTTACAGCCGGACTGATTGGAATTTTTACTGCAATAATTCTTTACGCAAAACAAAATGACAAGTCAGAAAAAATTTCTATGTCTCTTGGAAATATTTACCGCTCTGCTTATAAAAAATTCTATGTAGACGAATTGTATCTGTTCCTTACGAAGAAAATAATTTTCAATTTGATTTCCACTCCCGCTGCGTGGATAGATAGAAATATTGTTGACGGAATGATGAATCTAATTGGAACGGTGACGGAAAATTTCTCAGACGGAGTTAAGTCTGTTCAGTCAGGAAAAATTTCAAGTTATGTGATGTGGTTTTTTGTCGGAGCAATTTTATTATCAATGCTGATTGTTTACTCGTTTTAGAAAATGAATTTGAATCTCCTTATATCGATTCCAACGTTAACGCTTCTCGGCATTTTGTTGGCGAATAGAAAAATGGCGCGAGTGGTTGCATTAGTGGGTTCTTTTGCTCAGTTGGGTGCTGCACTGTTTATGCTTTTCTCCTATATGAAATCCAATGACGCCTCTCATCTTGCTTTTGAAGAAAGCCATGTCTGGTTTGCGCAATGGAATATTAATTATCATATTGGAGTAGATGCAATTTCCATTGCTATGGTATTGCTTACTTCTGTTGTTCTGGTTGCAGGAATTCTTGTTTCCTGGAACATCGAAGATAAGCCAAAAGAATTTTTCTTCTTACTTGTTATGCTTGCAACAGGCGCATTCGGATTTTTTATTTCGGTGGATTTGTTCGCGCAGTTTTTCTTTTTTGAACTCGCTGTCATTCCGAAATATCTTCTAATCGCCATCTGGGGAAGCGGACGAAAAGAATATTCCGCTATGAAACTGGTGCTGATGCTGATGGGCGGTTCTTCGCTCGTTCTGATCGGTATTCTCGGATTTTATTTTTATTCATCGCAAGGAGGAGCTCCTTCGTTTGATTTACAAACGCTTTCTCATTTGAGTTTGACTCATGATCAGCAGATGTTCTTGTTCCCGATGCTGTTTGCAGGATTTGCTGTTCTCAGTGCGATGTTCCCATTTCATACATGGGCGCCTGACGGACATTCCTCTGCGCCAACTGCTGCTTCTATGTTCCTCGCGGGAATTTCCATGAAACTTGGTGGATACGGATGCCTGCGTGTTGCAACTTATCTTTTGCCTGATGCTGCGCGCGAATATTCTCCTTACGTAATTATTCTTGCTTGTATTGGAATTTTATACGGAGCATTCGTCACGCTGAAACAAAAAGACATCAAACTGATGAACGCGTATTCATCTGTTAGTCATTGCGGATTTGTTGTTCTCGGAATTGCGATGCTCACGCGAACTGCGATGACAGGCGCAGTTCTTCAAATGATCTCTCACGGAGTGATGACGGCTCTTTTCTTCGCTGTAATTGGAATGATCTACGAGCGTTCGCACACGCGCATTGGAAGTGAAATGGGTGGACTGATGAAAGTGATGCCGTTCCTTGGCACAGTGTTTATTATAGCGGGATTAACTTCGCTCGGACTTCCGGGCTTCAGCGGATTTGTGGCGGAGATGACCGTGTTTGTCGGTTCATTTCAAAATGCAGATTTATTCCATCGTGTTGCAACCATCATTGCAACTGCTTCAATAGTTGTAACTGCAGTTTATATTTTACGAGCAGTGGGTGTTGCTCTATGGGGGCCGATAACGAAAAAAGAATTTGAAAAACTTTCTGACGCCACATGGAATGAAAAATTGGCCGGAGGAATTTTAGTTATGTCAATTGTGATTATTGGAACAATGCCATGGTGGCTTTCAGATATGATTTCAAAATCAACAGAAGTATTATTTACGAGCGTGAAATGAGCCTAATCAATTACATATCCATGATGCGTTTCGAAGTGCTTGCGCTTGGAATGGTGATTTTCCTTTTACTAGTAAAAGTTTTTTCTGAGAAACTAAATCCTTCTGTGATGCTGGGATTTGTAAATGTTTCTCTGCTTCTAATGCTTGCTTCAGGATTCATCGGACATCCGTACGGAAGCATGTTCGGGGGAATGTTTCTGAATGACGGAACGCTGATGCTTGAAAAATCCATAATTACTTTTGCAGTGCTGCTCATTTCTCTGCAGGCAAATAACTGGCTGAAAAATCATTCCAGCTATCTTGAATTTTATCTTTTACTTTTCTCTGTTCTCATCGGAATGTATTTCATGATTTCTTCCGGAAACTTTCTGATGTTCTATCTCGGACTTGAAACTGCAACGATTCCTCTCACAGCGCTTGTTGCTTTTGATTTTAATAAAATCCGTTCAGCAGAAGGAGCTGGCAAAATGATTTTGTCTTCTGCTTTTTCTTCCGCTATATTACTCTTCTGCCTTTCCTTATTATATGGAACAACCGGCTCGCTGGATTTTGGTGCTGTCTCTCAAAATTTTTCACCTGATTTATTATCACTTTTAGGTTTATCTCTTCTTCTCGTAGGATTTGCGTTTAAAATTTCAGTCGTTCCTTTCCATCTCTGGACGGCAGATACGTACGAAGGTTCACCCGTAGCCATCACTACTTTCCTTTCAGTAGTTTCCAAAGGCGCGGCTGTTTTCATTTTCATGACAATTCTCTACAGAGTTTTCGGACATCTATATGAGAAATGGATTCATGCACTGGTGCTTCTTTCGGCAATCACCATGACCATCGGAAATCTTTTCGCGATGAGGCAGTCCAATATCAAACGATTTCTTGCTTTCTCTTCTATCACTCAAGCGGGATATATTTTGATAGGTGTTGCTTCCGGAACAATGCAGGGAATGTCTTCAGTAATTTATTTTCTGCTGATTTATATTTTCTCCAACGTGGGCGCATTCACAGTCGTTTCTCTCATCAGCGATAAAACCGGTAAAGACGATATAGATGATTACAAAGGACTTTACAAAACAAATCCAAAGCTTGCCCTTGCTATGATGATTGCGTTACTTTCTCTGGCAGGAGTTCCGCCTACGGCAGGTTTCTTCGGAAAATTATTTCTGCTTACATCAGGTGCTTCCGCAGGATTGATAACTCTCCTTATCATCGCTTCATTGAACATGGTTATTTCACTTTATTATTATCTGAAAATTGTTAAAGTAATGTTCGTAGATAAAAATGAAACTCCGATTGAAAATTTCTCCAGCGACATTTTGTCAAAAGTTGTTTTGGTACTCTGCATGATAGGAATTCTTGCTATAGGATTTGCAAATTATATTTTTGAATACATCCACTCACTTAGTTTTGGAATATGAATCGTTTAAGTAAAGAAGGACATATCGTTGAAGAGTTGAATGGCGTTCGTTGTTCTATCGTAGAAAAAAATGTTTCGCCTGAGCGTGTTGAGTTCCTGAAAAATCTTTTGGAGCATAACGGATACACGGTAATGGTTGCACAAACTCCTCCGCCTCCTGTGAAACCTCCACCGAAACCTCCCGCTCCTGTCATTGGTCCTGATGGATTGGCTGTAGCAGTTGCACCCCCACCGCCACCGCCTCCTCCGCCACCCGCGCCAAATACTTTTACGGTTGGCGTTACAAATATTTCTTTTCATCCGATGCTTGCCGTATATGAACGTTCGCTTTTTACTTCAGAGGGAAAAATTGTTTCCATCGCTTACTGGAACCAGGAGCCCGAGAAGGAAGAAGAGTTGTATTGGCAGAGAAGGAAAAAATAATTTTACCGTAAAAAAATTTTCTTTACTTTTGTTCAGCATTTATGACGCAATGAAATCCAGAAAAGAATTCCCTTCCTTTTTTATTTCTCTCCTCGGGGAAGGAATTGTTCACGTTGAAATGAAAGATGTAAAAGAAATGTCGGTGAAAGACACGATGCAGATTTACGATGAAATGGAGCGGTTGGGCAATGGAGAAAAAATGTGCGTGCTGACCACCTTCAACGGATTTATTTCTTCGCAGGATAAAGAAGTTTCAAAATATGCAACGACTGAGCGTGCGAAAAAACTTGTGCTTGCCACTGCTTATGTGTTCGATTCTTTGGCTTTGAGAATAGCTGTAAATTTTTTATGAACTTTCAAAAACAAATTGCTCAGCGAAAAATTTTTGATGACAAAAAACAAGCACTTGCCTGGCTGAGAAAAATGCGGGAAGAAATTCTTGCCCCCGTTGAACGCTGATTCTTTTTTATGAATGAAAAAAGATTTTCCCACCTTTTCCATTTCTGAAATCGAAAAAGGAATTGCTTTTATCGAATACAAGGGAATTGAAATGGGGCTGAAAGAAATCATTGAACTTTATGACGAGATAGAAAATTTCGGCAATGGAAAAAAGATTGCCATTCTTAATACGTTTAAAGAGTTTATTCCTTCCAACGAGGAAACGATGAAATACGTGGAAGGAGAACGTCCGCCAAAACTTTTATATGCTTCGGCAATTGTCGTGGAATCGCTCGCAACACGCCTTGCGATGATGATGTTTATGCGATTCAACAAACAAAGAGTTCCGCGAAAAGTTTTTAACAGCAAAAAGAAAGCGATGAAGTGGCTCAGAGAAATGAGTAGGAAAAAATCAGATTGATTTCAGCGCCTTCAAAGTTTTTTCCAGCATCTCATCAGTGAAGTCAAGGTGAGTAACAAAGCGCACCATTTTTTTTCCAAAGGCAATTCCTTTCACATCTTTCTCTCCAAGTTTCGCTATGAATTCCTGAGAAGTCATTGGTTCTTTTACAGTGAAGATGATAATGTTTGTCGTGACGGGAAGAAGTTCCTGAACATAGGGAGCAGTTTTTAATACTTCCGCAATTTTCTGTGCGCGGATATGGTCTTCTTTCAAACGTTTGATATTATTGTCGAGCGCGTAAAGTCCCGCACTTGCAATGAATCCCGCCTGACGCATTCCTCCTCCGAAAACTTTTCGCACTCTTCGTGCTTTTTTAATGTAGTCTGCATCGCCAACTAAAACAGAACCGACAGGACAACCTAATCCTTTTGAAAAACAAATGGAAACTGAATCAAAATACTTTGCAGTTTCAGCAGGAGAATCTCCTGTTTCAGCGAGCGCGTTAAAAATTCGCGCGCCATCCAGGTGAAGTTTCAAATTATTTTTCTTGCAGACTTCAGAGATTTCTTTGATTGAGTCCAGAGAATAATAACTTCCACCAGCGCGGTTCACTGTATTTTCCAAACACACCAGCGTTGTCTGCGGAAGCCAGTCAAATGGCGCATTAATATTTTCCGAAACTTGTTGAGCGGAAAGCCTTCCCTGGTCTCCGTTCACCAATCGCACCTGAACTCCGGAGTTGAAAGCAATTCCTCCCGCTTCATTTATATAAATGTGCGCGGCAATATCGCAGATCAATTCATTGCCCGGCTGCGTGTGCGCTTTGATAGCGACCTGATTCGTCATTGTTCCCGAAGGACAATACACGCCCGCTTCTTTTCCGAAAAGTTTTGCTGTGCGTTCTTCCAGCAGATTTACGCTCGGGTCTTCTTTGAAAACATCATCGCCTACTTGCGCGTTCATCATCGCTTCGAGCATTCCTTTGGATGGGCGCGTAACGGTATCACTTCTTAAGTCAATAAATTTTTCCATAGAGAAAAATAGGGATTGCGAATTTACAAATAACCTTCATATAGAAATCCATTTGTATATTCGCCCGATGGAAATTATTTCTGCGCAAAATATTGTAAAACGTTTCGCCAATCACACAGCGTTGGATGAAGTAAGTATTTCCATTCCTGAAAAAAGTGTTTTTGGTTTGCTCGGTCCGAACGGAGCAGGAAAAACCACGCTTATACGCATCATCAATCAAATTACCGCACCCGACAGCGGACAGGTTTTGTTCAACGGAGAAAAACTTTCGCAAAAACATATTGAGCAAATCGGCTACCTGCCCGAAGAGCGCGGGCTCTACAAAAAAATGGAAGTGGGCGAACAATGCCTTTACCTTGCGCAGTTAAAAGGTCTAAGTAAAAAAGAAGCGCAGAAGAAATTAAAAATATGGTTTGAGAAATTTGAGATGGGTAGTTGGTGGAAAAAGAAAGTGGAAGAACTCTCTAAAGGAATGCAGCAGAAAGTTCAGTTTGTGGCAACCGTTATTCATGAGCCGCGAGTTTTAATTCTCGATGAACCCTTCAGCGGGTTTGATCCCATCAATGCCAACCTTATCAAGAATGAATTGCTTGAACTGAAAGCAAAAGGTTCCACCATCATGCTTTCCACGCATAATATGAATTCGGTGGAAGAACTCTGCGGCCATATTGCGCTTATCAACAATGCAAAAACAATTCTGCATGGCTCGGTAAAAGAAATACGCCAGCAATATAAATCAGATACGTATGAAGTGGATTTCACAGGTGACTTGATCACATTTACAAAATCGCTCTATGTAAATTTTGAATTACTGGAAAAAAATCAGGAGGGAACGCATTGCAAAGTCAAAGTAAAACTTCTACGAAACAAAACTCCGAACGATTTGCTTGAAACCATTCTTCCATTCGTTCAGATACAGGGCCTCCGCGAAATCCTGCCAAGCATGAACGATATTTTTATTTCGAAAGTGAAAGAAACAGAAATTCATTCAACAGTAAACCTTACTGAATAATATTTAATGAATATTATTATTACAGGTGCAAGCAGGGGAATTGGCTATGAAACCGCCCAGCTTCTTTCCAAAGAACATAAAGTAATTGGAATTGCAAGAACTATCGCTGGCCGGAATTTAAAATCTCCGCCAACTTTTATTTCTCTTCCTTTTGATTTGGAAAAAGGAAATATAAAAAAGGATTTGCTTCCGCAGATTAAAAAACATTTTGATTCGGCAGATGTTTTAATTAATAATGCAGCAGCATTTTTCAGAAAACCTTTTGAAAAAATTTCACGACAAGATTTCGAAAAAATATTTCAGGTAAATGTTTTTTCTGTTGCTGAATTAACCCAGGCAATCCTTCCTTTGATGAAAAAAGGACACGTCCTTAACATTGCTTCTATGGGAGGAATACAGGGAAGCATAAAATTTCCGGGACTTTCCGCTTATAGTTCCAGCAAAGGCGCGCTAATTACGCTTACAGAATGCTTGGCAGAAGAATACAAAAACAAAAATATTTCTTTTAACGCAATTGCTTTTGGTGCGGTTCAAACCGAAATGCTTTCGGAAGCATTTCCAAATTTCAAAGCGCCTCTTACCGCAACGCAGGCAGCAGAGTTTGTTTCTTACTTTGCAGTAAACGGAAATAAATATTTCAACGGAAAAATTTTGCAGATGGCTTTATCTACTCCGTAAATTTTGTGAGTTTAGAAAAAAATAATCCTTCCTCTCCCTTTTCTTCGTTTCAGAATAAAGAATTTCTCTGGTATCTTTTAGCGCGGTTCGGATTAATTCTTGGCGCGCAAATGCAATATACAATTGTTGGCTGGCAAATAAAAGAACTGACGAATGATGCGCTTTCACTTGGTCTCATCGGTTTGGGAGAAGCAATTCCTTTTCTCGCCATTGCTCCGTTTGCCGGACACATTGCCGATATAATTGACAGAAAAAAAATTCTTTTTGTTTCCACTGTAGCAATGATGTTTTCATCCGCATTTCTTTTCTGGTTCACCGTAGATTCTTCCATCATAAATAATTTCGGCACGTTTCCCATTTACTCAGTAATTTTTCTCACCGGAATTGCCAGGGGATTTATCGGTCCCACTTATTTTGCATTGCTCCCACAAATTGTTTCGCGGGAACTGATTCCAAATGCCGCCACCTGGAGTTCCACTATTTTTCACATCTGTGTGGTGGCGGGTCCCGCAGCAGGCGGATTGATTCTTGGATTTGCGGGAATGAATTATGCGTACGCAGTTTCATTTGTAATGATTGCTTTTTCTCTTCTCTCTATACTTTTTATAAAAAGCCATCCGCTGCCGAAAAAAGAATCCAAAGATTCATTTGTTACCAATCTTTCTGCGGGAATCCGTTTCGTACTAAAAAATCAAATTGTGTTCAGCGCGCTCTCGCTCGATTTGTTCGCAGTTCTTTTTGGCGGAGCAACCGCACTGCTTCCTATTTTCGCTACAGATATTCTGCACGTGGGCAGCGAAGGTTTTGGGTTTCTCCGCGCAGCTCCTGCATTTGGTGCGGTGGTAATGGCGGGAGTTCTTGCTTATTTTCCTCCGCAGAAAAAAGCGGGAACAACTTTACTCTGGTCGGTGGCATTATTTGGAGTTTGCATTATTCTTTTTGCGGTTTCAAAAAATTTTTATCTCTCACTTTTCATCCTTGCGCTCAGCGGAGCGTTTGACAATGTAAGCGTAGTGGTTCGCCATATAATTCTTCAACTTGCCACACCGGATGACATGCGCGGGCGAGTTGCTGCAGTGAACGGAATGTTCATTGGTTCATCGAATGAAATCGGTGCGTTTGAATCGGGAGTTGCCGCAAAACTTCTTGGATTAATTCCATCCGTAATTTTTGGCGGCTGCATGACGATTGGAATTGTGGGATTGATCGGGAAAATTTCTCCACGCTTAAGAAAATTAGATTTACAATCCATGCAATAGAAATGTTTTATTTTTGCTCCCCATTAAAAAAAATCCCATGAAAATCATTAAAGGAATTTTAATCACACTTGTTATTCTTGCAGTAATTATTACCGTTATAGGATTTCTTTCGCCAAGGCACGTTCATGTTGAACGTTCGATGACAATCAAAGCACCTGTGGAAATTGTGCATGCACAAATCAACAATTTAAAAAACTGGAACAATTGGTCGCCCTGGTATAAAATGGATACCGCTATGAAAATGGAATACAATACTATTGCAGAAGGAGCTGGCGCAAGTTTCAAATGGGAAAGCAAAAATAAAAATGTTGGCAGCGGAGATTTAACAATCACATCAAGCACCAAAGATTCGATTGTAACCGCGATGAACTTTATGGAAAACGGAACGGCAACCGGAAAATTTGTTTTCACGAAAGCGGATAGTCCGAAGGACTCCTTACGGAGCGGTACAAAAGTTACCTGGACAATGGAAAGCGATATGGGAATGAATCCTATAGGAAGAATTTTTGGTTTGTTCATGGATAAAATGGTAGGAAAAGATTTTGAAAAAGGACTTGCAGGAATTAAAGATGTGGCAGAAGCAACTCCGACCGGACCGAAAAAATACCGCGGCTATGAAGTGGTGGAAATGGATTCGCCTGAAATTATTTTCATAGGAAAAAAAGATTCAATAAGCCGGAATAAAATTTCTGAGTTCTATCAGAAAAATCTTCCTGCAGTTTTTGAAGCGGTGAAAAAAGAAAAACTCCAGCCCGCAATTCCTTTTCCTTCCGGATTATTTTTCAAATGGGATACTGTAAATAAAATAACTGTGATGGCTGCGGTAATGGCTGTGAAAGGCGATTCAAAAACAAAGGTGAAAGGATTTGAAACGTTTGTTGTTCCCGCAGGAAAAACTTTGAACATAAAATATTTTGGCGGCTATAATGGAATAGGTCCTGCTCATGAGGCAATGGATGATTACATTAATGAAAAAGGATTTATAAAACGTACCCCTGTAAGAGAAGAATACGTGACTGACCCGATGACGGAAAAAGACAGCACTAAATGGCTGACGAATGTAATTTATCCGGTAAAGTGACCGAAGAAGAACTCCTTTTATTCCTAGAAGAAAAAGTTGACAAGTATAACCGCCCTGAATTTATAGAGAGTGATCCCATTTCCATTCCGCATAAGTTTTCAAAGAGAGAAGATATAGAGATTGCCGGATTTCTTACCGCTACAATTTCCTGGGGACAACGCATTACTATAATAAAGAATGCAAATGAATTGATGAGACGAATGGATTTTTCTCCATACAGTTTTATCCTGAACCATTCAAAAAAAGATTTGTCTTCATTCAAAAATTTCAAACACAGAACTTTTAATCATACTGATTTGAAATTTTTTCTCAGTTCATTAAAAAATATTTATTGCAAACATAAATCGCTTGAAAATGTTTTTATAGGCGAAAATGTAAAAGAAGCAATCATTAACTTCCGAAAAATATTTTTATCCGTTCCCCATCCTGCAAGAACGAAAAAACACATTTCAAATCCCGAAGCAAATTCATCTGCAAAAAGATTAAATATGTTTTTACGATGGATGATTCGAAAAGATAAGCGTGGAGTTGATTTTGGAATCTGGAAAAACTTTTTTCAGAAAGATTTAATGTGTCCGCTTGATGTGCATTCGGGAAATGTGGCTCGTAAACTCGGTTTGCTCGCCCGAAAACAAAACGACTGGCAAGCAGTTGAAGAACTTACCAGTCGTTTGCGTGAGTTTGATTCGAATGACCCTGTGAAATATGACTTCGCATTGTTCGGCTTAGGAGTATTCGAATCCCGATAGCTATCGGGATTAAACTATTTCTTTTTCTTTGCAGTTGATTTTTTTGCTGCCGGTTTTTTTGCTGCCGGTTTTTTTGCTGCCGGTTTTTTTGCAGAAGTTTTCTTTGCTGCGGGCTTTGCCGTTTTTTTCGCAGCAGTTTTTTTCTCTGCCTTTTTTTCTTTATGCGCAGGTTCAACTGCCGGAACTTCAACAACAGGTTCAGAAACAATCTGCGGAACTTCTGCTGTGATTCCTTCCACCACAGGTTGAACGGTTTCCACTACAGGAACAGTTTCCATCACCGGTTTTTTTACGATTGGTTCGGCAACTGCCTTTGGAAGTTCTTTTAATGTTTTCACCTTGCGCGATGGCGCTGACGGTCGAATTGTTTTTGATTTTTTACGAGGACGAGTAACACCTGTGGTGCCTCTCCAAATTTTTCCTCTGCGCGAGCGGATATCACCTTTTCCCATTTGAAATATTTTTTAGTGAATTATTAATTTGTTATAAGGACTGCGAATGTAGAAAAATCTGCCAATGGCTTACCTGGATTTCAGCAAAAAATCTTTTTCTAAAATTTCGCATTTGGGAATGGAATTTCTCAGCCATTGCAAGCGAATTTCAATTTCTTCTTCTTTTGTTACTTTCCACTTTATCTGGGATTTTTTCAAGCGGGAAGCAAGCGTGTATAATGTCACCGCTGCTGAAACCGAAATATTCAAACTCTCCGTAAATCCCACCATCGGAATTTTTACGAATGCATCTGCCTGCTCAAATGCTAATGGAGTAGCACCACGCATTTCTGTTCCGAAGAAAAGCGCGGTTTTGTTTTCAATATTTAATTCTTCAATTGAACAATCGTTTTTATGCGGAGATGTGACAATGATTTTGTATCTTTTTTTTTTCAAGGACGAAATGCAATCAAAAGTATTTTCGGGTTTTGAATTATACTTATATATAGTAAGCCATTTGAGCGAGCCAAGTTCCACATCGGGGTTTGCTTCAAACTTATTTTGATTTTCTATGATGTGCACATCCTGAATTCCGAAACAATCGCACGAGCGCAAAACCGCTGCAGCATTGTGCGGCTGGTAAATATCTTCGAGAACAAGAGTGAGATGGCGTGTGCGTTCAGCGATGACTTCATCAAAACGCTTCAAACGCTTTGCAGTAACAAAGCCGGAAAGATATTCCAACAACTCTTTACTCATTAACTGAATTTTGCGAGTCCGTTTGAAACCGCAGTGAGATTGCACATTTTGAAAAGCATTCTTGCGCCAACGTTTCCGTTCCATTCATCTTTTCCTGGCGCAACTTCATTCAAATCGAAACCAATAATTTTTTTTCCGCTCTTTACTACTTCTGTGATGAGATAAACTGCCTGCTCAAATTCCAATCCTCCGGGAACAGGCGTGCCGGTGTTAGGGCAAAGTTTCGGATCAAGCCCGTCAATATCAAAACTCAGATAAACTTTTTCCGGAAGTTCGGAAACAATTTCTTCGCAAATGTTTTTCCAGATTTTTCCTTCATATATTTCATTTTTCATCCTATAATCGAAAAAAGTTTTCACTCTGCCGTTTGAAGAATTAATAAGATTATTTTCTTCTTCGCACCAGTCGCGGATTCCAACCTGAACTAATTTTTTTATTTGTGGAATCTTTAATACATTATACATAATCGAAGCGTGGGAATATTCAAAACCTTCGTATGCTTTTCTCAAATCGCAGTGCGCGTCAATCTGCAGAATTCCAAACTCATTTTTTTCTACCAGCGCTTCCATAAAACCAAGAGGAGTGCTGTGGTCTCCGCCAACCAATCCGACAATTTTATTTTTCTGCAAATATTTTTTTGCTGATTCTTTCACCCAAGATTTTAATTCTTCACAACCTTTATTTACTTCAGCGCAGATTTTTTTCATTGCCGAGGTTTCGGTGGAAACTCCTTTTTCAATATTTCCAATATATTTCGAAGCAATTTTTCTGAGTGCGGAATTCTTTGCGGAAATCTTTTTTGAAATTTCTTCAATCGCTACGCCAATCTTCCAGGAATCTTTCACCAGCGGGTCAAACAAATCCACCTGCGCGGAAGCATCAAGGATTGCCTGCGGCCCTTTTGAAGTTCCATCGCTGTAGGAAACGGTAACATCCCATGGAACAGGAATTAAAATTATTTCTGCTTCATCAACCGTAAAGGGCAATCCAAAAATTCCGCTATTGACATCAGCAGGGCTATTTGGGTCGAATGATTTTATTTTTTCTATTTTGTTCATACAATTATTTTCCAATCGCTGAGTGAAAACCCTCTGAGAAATTCATCAATCTGCATTTTTTTTCTTCCTGCGAGCTGAAGTTCGATGAGGTTTATGAATCCGTCTTTCGCTGCAATCTTTGCAAAAGTTTTTCCATCGGTGTGAATGGAAGCAATTTCATTTTGATGCTGAAGAATTTCTTTTGAAGCTCGGAATATTTTCAAAGATAAAATTTCATTTTGTTTTTTTATTTCTGTAAACGCAGTCGGATATGGACTTAATCCGCGAATGAAGTCATAAATTTCTTCTGCTGATTCTTTCCAGTTTATCCTGCAATCCTCCTTGAAAATTTTCGGGGCCGGTTTTAATTTCTCTCCGGGTTTAATAAAATCTTTTTGTTCCTGCGGAGTGTAATTTCCGGTTTCAATGGCGCGAACGGTTTTCAAAACCAAATCGGCTCCGTCTTTCATCAACCTCTCGTATAAATCTCCGGCAGTATCTTCTTCACGGATATTTTCTTTGGCGCGCAAAATTATTTTTCCGGTGTCAATTTCCTTCTCCAGAAAAAATGTAGTAACACCGCTTTCCTTTTCCCCATTGATAATTGCCCAGTTAATCGGGGCCGCACCGCGATATTGAGGAAGCAATGAAGCGTGCAAATTGAAAGTTCCATTTTTCGGAAGAGAAAAAATTTCTTCGGGCATTTTACGGAATGCCACCACAACTCCCAAATCAGGATTTAATTCTTTCAATTGCGAAATAAATTCTTCGCTTTTCAAATTTTCCGGCTGAAAAACTTTCAGATTTTTTTCGCGGGCGAATTCTTTTACTGCCGACATCTTTATTTCCAATCCCCGTCCTGCTGGTTTATCAGGAGCTGTAACAATGCCAACAACATCATAATTATTTTTCATCAGCATATCAAGCGAGGCAACTGCAAATTCAGGGGTGCCGAAAAAAATAATCTTCATAAACTATCTTCTCAATTGAATATCGTTGAGGTCAACCACTTCTCCAGCCATACAAGTGCTCATAGTGCCTTTCTTAGGAGTGTATTTAATCCAGACATCAAGCCCGTCTTTTTTAAATTCTTCAGAAAGTTTTTTTGACGGCTCCAATTTTTTTCCGTCACCCAGTTGAATCATATAGCCACAGCCGTCCACTTCATTGTAAACAACACGCGCCCTGATATAGCCCGCCTCGTAAAGCGCTTTTTGCTGCTCGCGAATTTTTTCAAGTTCTGCTTCCGAATAAGCAGAAGAAGTTGTCGCAGAAGAAGTTTTTTTCTTGCAATGACAGGAAATAATTAAAAAGGAAAAATTAAAAATTAAAAAAGAAAACAAAAATACTTTTTTCATCAAAAAATGTTTTGTCAAACTTACGAAGAAAGAATGTTCATTCGACAAAAAGTACAAGCCCTTTCAGGTATTCCCCTTCGGGATGAAAAATGCTGGCGGAATGGTCGGGTGCTTGCGAAAGGTGATGAAGTATGCGTACATTTCTTTTTGTAACAATAGCGGCAGATAAAATTGTTTTCTCAAACAAATCGCGGCTGATTACCTGCGAACAGGAAAAGGTAAAAATAATTCCTCCGCTTTTAATTTGCATGAACGCTTCGGTGTTTAATCTTTTATAGCCCATCACTGCGTTGTGCCGCACATTGTGATGCTTTGCAAAAGCAGGCGGATCAAGAATCATTACATCATAAAAATTTTTCTTTTCCTTAATGAAATCAAAAACATCGGAGCAGTAATGCGCTCCTTCAAACTTTCCGGCTTCGGGAGAAACATTTAACTGGAAGTTTTTTTTCACCAAATCAATTGCGCGCTTTGAACTATCCACGGAATGAATGAGCTTTGCTCCGGCATTCATCGCGTAAATTGAAAATGCTCCGGTATAACAAAAAGCATTCAGAACAGTTTTTCCTTCGCAATAACGTGCGAGCAATTGGCGATTCTCACGCTGATCAAGAAAAAATCCTGTCTTTTGCCCGCTCTTCCAGTCAATCCAGAAATTCAAATCATTTTCTTTTACGGTGTGATGTTCTTCTTCTCCTTTCCCGAAAACATATTCATTTTTTATTCCTTCTGCAAATTTTTTAGGAAGCGTTTCGGCACTTTTATCGAAAACCGCTATGAGTTTATCTTCGTAAACTTCTTTGAGCGCTTCCACAATTTCTTTTTTTGCTAAATACATTCCGATGGAATGGCACTGCATCACGCAAGTGCCATTATAATAATCCACAATAAGCCCCGGCATTCCATCGCCTTCTGCATAAATCAGGCGATAACAATTCGTGCGGGGATTATCGGTGAGCCCGATTGACTTTCTGAAATCATAGGCGCTCTGAATTTTTTCGCGCCAGAAATCTTTGGTGGGTTCAACTTTAGTGAAAGAGAAAATCCGAACAGCAATACTTGAATCCTGGTAATGACCAATGCCGAGAAATTCATCCTTATTATCATACACCGCCACCACATCTCCGTCTTTGGCTTCGCCTTTAATTTTTTTAATGGCGCCCGAAAAAACCCAGGGGTGAAACCTTCGAAGCGATTGGTCTTTGCCAGAAGAGAGAATTATTGTGGGATAATTCATGGTTCGCAAAGGTAATTTTTTGGTTACGGGAAGAAATTAGGTAAAAATTTGCTCAATTAAAAATTTATTACATTTGCCGTTAAATTTATAAACGACTGCAACCCAATGAAAAAATTATTCCTGTTTGCCAATGCAATTGCCCTGGCATTTTTTATTTCCTCCTGCGGAAACCAAAAAGAAAATGCTGAAAACACTTCTGCAGACACAACCGCTGCCGTTGATTCTTCAGCCATGAAATCCGCTACTTCTGAGCAACCGGAAGAATATATTTCCATTCCGGCACCCGATGAAATGTTTTCATTCATGAAAGCCATAGGCGGAGAAGGAAAAAGCACTGCCTATCTTAACAATCCCGACAACCTCAAAAATTATGTGGACACCAAATCCAAAGCGCTCAACTTTGGAATTTATGCTACCGATTTTCTTTATTGCTCCACGTTTGATTACGGTTCTGAAGGGCTTAAATATTTTGTGAACGTGAAAAAATTAGGAGATGAACTGGGAATTTCAGGAGTCATCAGCGAGGCAACTGCCGACCGCATCAAAAAGAACATAGGAAAAAATGATTCGCTCACCGATATTTCAAACACCTTGTACTTTTCCGCAGTTTCAGAATTGGAAAAAAGCGATAAGGCAGGCGTGCTCTCGCTTGTAATCACTGGCGGATGGGTGGAAAGCATGAACCTTGTAACCAACATGGTGAAAAAATATAAAGCCGACAATCCGGCAATTGACCGAATTGCAGAACAAAAATATACACTCGATAATTTAATTGCCTACCTTGACAAAAGTAAATCGGATGCAAATGTATCGGCTGTGATAGGGCAACTGAATGAATTAAAAGGAGTGTATGATCAATTAAAAGAAGAATCAACCAAAGGCGCAGTTTCCACCAATAAAAAAGGAAAAAAAGTTTTGGGAGGCGGAACAAAAATCAGCATCACCGAAGCGCAGTATAAAGCAATTTCAGAAAAAGTAAAAAGCATTCACGATAGTTTCACAATGGCAAAATAATTTTTAACGCAATAAAAAAAAATACCATGAAGAAGTTACTTGCAATTTCATTCACGCTGATATTCGGATTATCAGCATTCACATTAATGGCGCAGCGTTACGGAGGCGTTCCAAAAGTTGCTGCCGCAAATCCCTGCCAGGACTTTCACAGAAAATCCTGCATGCGTTCGCCCGATGATGGTTTTTCTTATAATGGCCAATCGCGAAGCGGGTTGTTTGCCAAAGGACAGCAATCTACTATAAAGTGTGTCTTTTATAAGGGAATGGATTATCATGTTTCGGTTTGCACCGAAGAACAAACACCGGCAAACTTTACTATTAAAGACGCAAAGACCGGAGAAGTTTTATATGACAACACCGCAGATAACAACACGCAGGAAATCCAAATCACGAATGAAAACACCCGCGCTGTAAACATACAGGTTGTCCTTCCCGGAGAAAATGAAAAGAAAAAAGACATGGTGAAAGGGCAGGAAGGAATGTGCGCAGGATTATTGATTGAGCACCGCAGAAGCGATAAGACCGGTTTCTAAAGTTTCGCAACAAACCTATAAGGCAATAACGCATCAGCCCCTGCATAGTTAACTCCTATGCGGGGGTTTTTTGTTATATCAGAAATTTTATTTCCTCTTTCCTCAATCCAGATTTTTTTTCCAAGCAAGGTTTCTCCTGTGTGAAAAGTTTTTATTCCCAATGCCTGCGAAACTGTTCCCGGACCGTTGCAAATTTTTTCATCCGCTTTTTTCTTGTTTCTTCTTTTCAATATGAGCGGAATTCCTTCATAAGGTTTTATTGCACGAATCAGAACAGCATGCGGAATATTTTTTTGATTCGTTACCACATTAAAAAGGTGATGCATTCCATAGCAGAAATAAACATACGATGTGCCGCCAATGGAATACATGATTTCGGTTCGCTCCGTTCTTCTTCCGCCAAATGCATGCGAAGCGCGGTCGGTGATGCCTGCGTATGCTTCGGTTTCAGTAATGATTCCTGCAGTGAGTTTTCCATTCACTTTTGTGAACAAAACTTTTCCCAAAAGTTCTTTCGCAATCTGTACCACATCTTTTCTTGTATAAAAATCTCTTTGCAATTTCATTTATGCCACATTAAATTACTCGAATCATCATAAATTAATTTTTCATTGTCAATCAGCCATTGAACCACTTTAATGGTTTTATCTTCCTGTGAATTTTTTACCGAGTTGACCAGCGCATTCAGCGGAAGAGATTTTTCTTCAAGAAGTTTTTTCACCTGTTCTGTCACGGTTTCAAATTCCAGATTGCTCAGTTCAAGTTTATTTCTTTCCAGGCAGAAATCACAAACCCCGCAGCGGTACGAATCCGTTTCTCCAAAATAACCGAGCAGCATCTGGCTGCGGCATTTTGTTTTTGATTCTGTGTAGTGAAGCATTCCCTCCATTCGTTCTTTCGCTTTTTCTTTTCGCTTTTGCAGAGTTTCCTGCGAGATATGAATTTCTTTCGCGTCAATTCTTTCGGTAAGAAAGGTAAGTTGCGGCATTTCTGTTTGCGGAATGTAGGAAATGATTTCTTTTTTCCGAAGTTCATCCAGAAACTTTTTTGTTTGCTCCATTGATTTTTCAAATCGTTTTGCAATTTCATTTTCAGAAATTTTTACAAAGCCATCGAACAACCCGGAATAAGAACGAAGCAGCAATTTGATGAACTCATCGTACTGCACTTGTTCCACCTGGAATTTATACAATCCTTCCTTATTAATAAGAAAATGAATGCGCGATGGCTGATGAAATCCATCCGATAAAACAATATATCCTTCCTTCTCTAAAAATTTCAGGCAGTTGAAAGCGATGAGGTGATTCAGATTATAGCGCGAACAAAAATCGCTGATGTCAAATTCAAAGGTGGCGCCTTGCCCCGCTCCAACCGGGAGTTGAAAATAATTTGCAAGCGCCTGATACGTTTTTTTTATTTCACCGAGCGGAGGGAAACTGGTTTCAAAATTATGCTTCATCTCAATTTTATCGGAATCGTTGTGAAGAAGAATTGCAAAAGATTTTTTTTCATCCCTTCCTCCCCTTCCTGCCTCCTGGAAATAGGATTCGAGGCAATCGGGCAAATCCATGTGAACCACAAAGCGCACATCGGGCTTGTCAATTCCCATTCCGAAAGCGTTGGTGCAGACAATAACTCTTGTTTTGTTTGTAATCCATGCCTCCTGTTTTGCATCGCGCATTTGCGAATCAAGACCTGCGTGATAAAAATCAGAAGCAATTTTATTTCTCAGGAGAAAACCGGCAATCTCCTGGGTTTTTTTCCGGTTGCGCACATACACAATTCCTGTTCCCGAAATTTTAGTTGCAATTTTCAGAAGACGGTTCATCTTGTCTTCTTCTTTCACCACCACATAAGCAAGATTTTTCCGCTCAAAACTTTTTTTCAGAAGATTTTCTTTTTTGAATAAAAGTTTTTGCTGAATGTCTTTTGCAACTTCGGGCGTGGCAGTGGCGGTGAGCGCAAGAACCGGAACTTTCGGATGAAGTTCACGCAGTTCGGCAATCTTTAAATAACTCGGGCGGAAATCATAACCCCACTGCGAAATGCAATGCGATTCATCCACTGCAATCAGGTTCACTTTCATTTTCTGAATTCTCAGTTTCGCAATGTCAGTTTCCAACCGTTCGGGAGAGCAGTAAAGAAATTTATAACCGCCATACACGCAATTGTCAAATGCAATGTCAATTTCCTCGCGTCTCATTCCCGAAGTAATTGCAATGGCTTTTATTCCTTTCGCTTTGAGATTTTCCACCTGGTCTTTCATGAGCGCAATGAGCGGAGAAATTACAATGCAGATTCCTTCTCTGGCAAGCGCGGGCACCTGAAAGCAAATTGATTTTCCTCCGCCTGTGGGCATGAGCGCGAGCGTATCGTTTCCTGCGAGAATGGAATGGATGATGTCTTCCTGCAGCGGGCGAAAATGCGAATAGCCCCAATGCTTCAGAAGGATTTGGTGAATAGTCATGCGCGATTCAAATATACGAATGACATGCGAATGATGCGAATATTATCAAGTGAAGAAGATTGTGAAGGAATGAATGTTTTAGTTTTTTATCTTTGCAATATAATTATTTCTGACCTATGACTACGCTTGAAAAAAAAATGAACATGATAGAATGGCTTCTTCACCTTGAAGATAAAATTCTTTTGAAAAAAGTGGAGCGCCTGCTCGAATACGGAGCCGACCGCTGGGATGAACTCACCAAAGCCCAGCAGGCAGAGATTGACGCTTCCATTAACGAGCTTGACAAAGGCAAACGAATTGCTCACCAAACCGTGATGAACAAACTGCGCAGGAGATGATTCCTGTTGTTTGGTCTCCTACATTGATGCGAGACAAAATCCTTTGAAGTTTAAATTTTAAGTCAGATAAAAACTGCAGAGGGAACAGCGGTAGAGAAGATTATGATTTCTAAATAAATCTCAACAGAGTTTACTCGAACAATTCCCGCAGCCGCTCTATGGATTTGCGGTTTTCGGGAAGGTTAATCGAGTTCAGCACTTTATTTTTTTCGTGGTTGGTGAGATGCCACGAGAGAGAAATTTTATCGGGGATTTCATTCTGCAACTGAAAATCGAGCACGTCTGTTTTTCCATCGAACCAGGAAGAAATAAATTCCACCTGCTGGTTTTGCGACAGGTCCTGCATGGTAAAAAGATTTCCGTAAAAACTTCCGAGCGGGCGCGTGAGCGCGGTGAGCATGGTGGGCGGAGGATTTTCTTCAATCTGAAATTCTTTATGGCGGTCGCGAATCTGAATAATCACCACACCGCTGGTGTTGGTGGCAATCCAGTTGCGGAACACGTATAAAAATTTCAGCGCCACTTCAATTCCGTAATTATCGCGCATGCCTGAATCCATAATTTCAATGGCGGGTTTGCTGGGCAGAGAAACAATGGGAGTGATATAGGGAAACGTGGAACTCATGCGCAGCACGCTGGTGAAAAGAATGCTGTCGGAATTTTGTTTTCTGAAAAAGCGGGAGAACTCAATGGCATCGTTCAGCGGAACATGATTCAGTTTATCCGATTTTGAAGTTTGAATGAGAAACGAAACGGGCTGTGAAGAGATAACAAGTTTTCTTCCGTCATTCACCATGGTGGGGGAAAAAATCATCATGGGGATTTTTGCTTCCGCTTCTGCCGGTTTATAATCATTCAACCTGCGGTTAGAAAAAACATTCCCGAGATTTTCATCGAGCCGCCTTTCAAAAATATAGCCGCGGTCTTTGTTGTATTTATTTTTTCCGTACTTCACGCTTTGCATGGAAACAAACCAATCGCTGGTTCCAATGCTGAAGGCAACCGCGTTCAGAATGTCTTTTGAAATATTGGTGCGGTAAGAGGGGCGGTATAAATCTTTTACTTTCCCCGCCTGATTTTGCCAGTACAATTCGCGCAGGTAAGCCGCGCCAATCATTCCGCCCGATGAACCGGTGATGAGGGCGGTGTGCTTCAGCAATTCTCCCTTGAGCAAACTATCGGCATATTGCAGCGCCTGAAAAGTCCAGAGCGAAGAGCGCAAGCCGCCACCGCTGGTGCACACAATTACAAACTTGGGTTTTTCATTTTTCTCAAGGGTTGTTTTCAGATTTTTCAAACGCCACTTGTTCAGAATTTCGAGCATGGCTTTGAAATCGGCATCGGCAGTGTCTTTTTCAGAAGCGAAATCATTCAGTGTTTTGTTATCGTAGGAAGAAGGTTTCACCCCGTAATTCATTCCGTACACTTTGTTGATGTTGTTGAAAAAATCCATGCGGTATAAAAAATTCAGCGCCACTATGGAAACAAGGAGCACCACGGGCGCCCATCCTTTGAAAACGGAATAAAGCGGAACGGGAAGCATGATGAACATGGTGAGCAGAAGAAAAATGCTTGCACCGGCAGGAATCATGAGCGCGTGCACTTCGCGGAAAAAGCCGAGCACGAACAAACTCAGAATGGTGACGAACGAAAAAATTGCCGCGTTGCGGTGGTTCTGCGAAAAAACATTGCGCAGCATTTCTCTCTTGTAATGGCGCACTGCGCGCACCAAACGGATTTTGAACGGATGCGCCAGATAGGTTTCCACATACCAATCGCGCGATTCTTTGATGAGATATATGTTTTTCCACGAATCGCCTTTGCGCTGCTGCTGCTGAAGGAGGCGCATGGTTTTTTCTTCCGAAGGCGGCTTGACGCCAAACATGCGGTGAATGTCTTTGTTGGTTTGAAAAAAATAAAACAGCCCTAAGAAAACAAAAACAACGAAGCCGAGAAGAAACCCAAGCACCATGGAAAAAATTTCGGAGGAAGAATAAATCTGCTCGCTGCTTAGAAATGAAATTATATTGATGACATACACGAGCACAAACGAGCAGGGAATGATGAAATTATTGATGCAGTATTTTGTAAACGGATTCGAGAGCGTGGCAAGAAAAGGAAAACGATAACTGTTGAGAATATAACTTGCAATGTTAAACGCCATCACAAACCCACCGCAGGCAAAACCGATGATGAAATAAGAAAGCGGATTGACCGCATCGAGGTATTCGGGATTTAAAAAAAGATACGGAACCCCGTAACGCGCGGCAAGCGATTGCGTAACAAAACCAAAAAGCAAACCCCAGATGGAAAGCAGCAGCAGGTTTTTTTTAACATGCAGAAAAACCAACTGGAAGGGAAAGAAAAAAATGATTCTGCGGAAATTCGGATTATCTAAAAGGCGACTCATAAACGGGTTTTCGGAAGTAAAGATAGCAAAGAAAAAACCGCGTGGCGGTGAAAGGTAAATTGAGGCAGTGTTTCAGTTTGGCTGCCTGTCTGCTCTTTGCGTATATTTTCTCTTTCCGGAAACGCGCCCGCACTGAATTATTTTCTTCATCCCATAAAGGCGCTTTCGGCAGGGCTTTCGGCAATGGGTTTTTTTGTGGCTTTGCTGATGTAAACGGCAATGTATTGCTCGGTTTGTTTCATGGCGGGGTCGGTTGTGTATTCGTGCACAAACTTTCCTCTTTTTCCGGCTTGCCCTAAGTAGCCGCCTCCCATTTTTATTAAAGCGGCAAGGTCGGCAGGCGTAGTGTCAGAAGTAACTCCGTATACATCTATGCGCAGCACATCGGGGCGGAGTTTGAATTTTTTCTGATGGCTGTCGTGAATAACAAGCGTGTGCTGGTTGTGCACATTTTTGTCTATGAATTCAATAACGGGGTGGCTTTCGGTGTTGGCGGCATGGGTGCGCGCAGTGGCAGCGCTCACATGACCGGTGTCCTGCCCTTTGATTCCGAACTTGAGTGTTTTTGCATTTGCAGCGCGGGTGGCTGTGTTGCCGGAAATGGCTGCCTGCGTTTGAGGCATCCACAGGTCAATAATGGTATTTTGAATAGCAGTGATTCCGTCATTGATTTGCTGCGTTAGGTTTTTTTCGAGCGCTATGGCTGCATCGCGCTGGGTAATGAGCCCGGTGACGGGGTCGTTGATTGCCCTTATTTGATTTTGCACAGTGCCGGCACTTGGGTTGAGACCCGGAACCAATCCGCTGCTTGCCTGCGCGTTTGCCATGTCAGATTCTAATTTGAGTTTTTCCTCTTCGGTTAAGTTTTGAAAATTAGCCGTGAGTTTGAATTTTTTGTCTAATTTCTTTGCCATGATAAATTGAATTGGTGAGTGGTTGAGTTATTGAATTATTGATTGAATCCAGGACTTACGCTCCGACTGCCTTCGGCTGTACGGAGTCCGTATTCCATCGGACAGAAGTTTAGTGAGTATTGTCATTTCGACCAGAGGGAGAAATCTCGTATGTTTGGCACAAAGGAGATTCCTCGCTTCGCTCGGAATGACACCGTTTTGCGTAAGTCCTGGAATCATTAAATTTGAAATATTTTTGCTGCTATGTTCTCTTACAATCATTTTACTTAATCGTAAAACCATTTTATGTAAACAGGGAACCATTGCCATTAAAATGGAAACCGTTTTAGGTTTAATTAAAATCATTTTAACAAGAGCGGGAATCATTGTAAGAGATAGGAGAAGCGTTCCCATTAAACCGGGTCCGAAGGACTGCTTTCGGAGAAGTGTTTTCATTAAAGCAGGAACAATTTCCATGAAAGCGGGCGCGCTTGGTTTTTTAAAATTCATTTGTTCATTGTATAATTGAGGTGATATAGTTTATTGATGAAAGCAACCAGTGTATGCGGGTTAATTAAATCTTTCAGGTAGATAATCATTTTTTGAACGGGGCAGCACTCGCTGCCATTGCAGAACTTAAAATACGACCTGACATGCGGATTGCCGTCATTGCTTTTCATGCGGTGAAAATCAAAACCCCAGTCCCTTTTGCAATCACTATACGCCATGTCTTTAGAAATTTTTTCTCCGTCCATATCTGCAAACCATTCTTTGCGGAAAACATCATACAGTTGCATACTACCTTATCTTTTTTTTGTAAAGTAAAAACAAACTTTTGAAAGTATATCCTCATAATGAGGATGGAGCGGAAAATTTCAGTGTGGCGGGGAAAAATAAAGAAGCAAGGTTGCCGCTCAAAACTGCGCGAGAGAAACAGTAATAAAAGGTGTCCGATGGAATACGGACTCTCCGCAGAATGACGGAGTCCGTAACTTTGTTCGGACCGTCATTCTGCGGAGCGCTTATGCGTGAGAGATTGCAGGGATAAGCGTACTTTTGATACGGATATAACAAGTTAGCAACAACACCCAAATACAAAAAAATCAACGTTAGACAGTTACTTCGTACTTTTACGGCAATTCAAATCCAATGAAAAAAATTCTTCTCGCCTTGACAGCCGTTCTCGCGCTGACAGTTGCGCGCGGTCAGACAAATGTAAGCGGAGGCATTTACACAAATACAACATGGACTTTAGCAAACAGTCCGTACATTGTAACAGACACTGTTGTGGTTTTTCCCGGAGTAACTCTTACCATACAGCCGGGCGTAACGGTGAAGTTTAAAGCGAATCAGAGATTGGAAATAAGGCAGGCGAAACTTATTGCTGTTGGAACAAGTACAGATTCAATAACATTTACAAGCAATTCATCTACTCCTTCTTCAGGTGATTGGCTTGGGCTATTCTTAAATGATGATATCACCCCTTTAATTAATTATTGCAATTTTAAATACGCGGATAAAGCAATATGGCGTGATGTAACTTCTTCCAACATAAATATTACAATTAAGAATTCGCAATTCACCCAAAACAATTCATGTATTTTATATAGTCCACCTTATTATACTTACATGTTTGTTGATTCAAGTATTTTTAGAAATAACATAATAGCGATTGATTTTATATCCAAAATTATTTTCGTGAATCATTGTGTAATATCCAATAACCAAACTGGAGTTGATTTTGCCTATAGTAAAATTCAAAATTCAATTATTGATTCTAATAC
Source organism: Bacteroidota bacterium (assembly GCA_016195025.1). Taxonomy (NCBI): domain Bacteria; kingdom Pseudomonadati; phylum Bacteroidota; species Bacteroidota bacterium. The sequence continues at coordinate 76,332 of JACQAL010000060.1, forward strand.
GACTGGCATAAGATATAATTTGAATGACACTATAATTAATTGTAAAATACGCTATAATAATATTGGATTAAGAAATCCACATAATACAAGTTGCTGTGGTAATTTAATTACTAAAAATGAAATTGAAAATAATAATATAGGCATACGACTGGATATTGATGGAGATGTTATATACTGTAATAAAATTTGTAACAATACAACTTATGATTTGTATTACAATGTAACATTTGGAAACAACTTTAATGCTTCAAATAATTATTGGTGTACTCCAGATTCTACTTCAACTTCAGCAGTAATATATGATGGCTATGATAATATTAATTTAGGTCTTGTTTATTTTATGCCTTTAGATACAACTTGCTCTCCAGGTATTCTCACTTCAATAAATGAAATTAAAAATCCTACTCTTTCCATTTTCCCAAATCCCTTTTCCACAGAGACAACTTTGCAAACAGACAATCGCTCGCATAACGCAACTCTCACGGTGGACAACTGTTTCGGGCAGACAGTTGCGCAAATAAAAAATATCAACGGGCAGACAGTTACTTTTCACCGAGACAATCTCGCAAGCGGACTGTATTTCATTCGGCTGACAGAAGAAAACAAAACCATTGCGGTAGACAAATTAGTAATCACCGACAAATAATTTTCTCGGCTCTTACAGTTGCGCTCATCAGACAAACTATTCTTAACTTTGACAACGGCAAAAAGTAAAAACCAAAATCAATGAAACTAAAAATAGTTATCATCTTAACAATGCTTTGCGGAATTGCAAACGCGCAACCTGTTATTCCAAATGGAAATAATTATCCTTTGCTCGGAACTACAGGAAATTATTACATAGGAAATGATTCTCTTGGAGATGGAACAGCGGGGGCAAATCAAGTTTGGAATTTTAATGGAGGAAATTCAATGAAGAAGGCAGGTACATATACTTTTGCGAATCCTTCTTCTACTCCTTATGCTTCTACTTTTCCGACAGCAACAGGTTGCAGATATATTGATTCAACAGGTGGATTTACTGGCAGCGGTATTTACGCAGGATATAACTATGATTCTATTAATGCAACAAAATGTGGGGTGCTCGGCAGGGAGTATTTTGGAGTACAAGATTCTTGCAAAACATCTTCAAACGGATTTATTGTACTTAAATTTCCTTTCAACTATACTGATTCTGTATTTGATATTGCAAACCAAAGTTGCTATGGAAATGATTCGGTTTCTGTTGTCTATGACGGTTATGGCACATTAACAACTCCGCTTGGCAATACTTATTCCAATGTTATCCGAGTAAAAGGATATCACCGAGGTGGAAGCATTCTATATTATTTCTGGACAACCAATCCCTTGATGGTGGTCTTCTTCACCTTCCCTCAATATAATTTGAGCGGTGAATATGGTTCTTGGCTGACAAATATTAATGAACATGTAGCAACTAATCTCAATGTTGGCATTTCTCCAAATCCCTTTTCAACTCAAACAACTTTACAGACAGACAATCTTTTACACAACGCAACTCTCACCATTTACAATTCTTTCGGGCAGCAGGTAAAGTCATTAGTCATCAGTCATCAGTCATCAGTCGTCATTGAGCGCGGCAATCTCGCAAGCGGACTGTATTTCGTTCGGCTGACAACCCCCTCTCCTGTTTTAGGAGAGGGCGGGGGTGAGGTCTACACAGGCAAACTTGTAATCACAGACAAATAGACCATGCATCGTTAGACAGTAACTTTGTATCTTTACAATAACCAATACATAATACAATGAAAAAATCACTACTCATCGGACTATTTGCAATTTGCGGAATTGCAAATGCACAAACATGGGCTCCGTTCGGAGCGAATAATTTATCTATTGCTGTGAGGACAATGATTATTGATACGGCAACAAATACTTTGTATGTTGGAGGAACAGGAGGTGTTGCAAAATGGAACGGCTCATCGTGGACTTATCTAGGGGCTTTAACCACTGGTTCCGTTGCTTCACTTGCAATTTACAACGGAACATTGTATGCGGGTGGAAATCTTCCTTCAAACAGCCACATTGTTCAATGGTCAGGCACTGCATGGAATACTGTTACTACCGGCACCAATGGAGCCGTAAATGTTCTATGTGTTTACAATAATAAATTAGTTGTTGCAGGTTCGTTCTCTACATCTGGTGGTGTGCTGACTTACGGATTTGCAAATTGGGATGGAACGACATGGACAAATTTTGGCGCAGGGTATCCTTATAATCCTAGTGGAACCTCGGTGCTCACCATGCAGGTAATCAATGGTAAATTATTTGTTGCAGGAGGTGATCTCAGTTTGATTACTACCTCCTATCCTCATGCCGCTATTGCAAGTTATACTGGTTCTGCATGGGCAGATGAAACAGCAGGAGCGGGGCTGGGAATGCAAAGTGTATATTCCCTTGCCCTTCATAACGGAACATTATACGCGGGAGGAACATTTAAAACAACAGCAACCCGTGTTGCAAAACAAACAGCAGGCGCATGGTCAACAGTGGGCTCTGGAACTGACAGCACGGTATTTTCTCTTCTGTCTTATAAAAATAATTTATATGCAGGAGGAGCATTTACTGTTGCAGGGGGAAATCAGGCGCGTTACATCGCTAAATGGGATACAGTTAGTTGGACTGAACCGGATAGCGGCATGGGCGTTGTTGGAAATCAGCCGTTTGTTCTTTCATTGATTATGCATGACAGTTGCCTTGTTGCAGGCGGACAATTTACCAAAGCGGGAGGAAATTCTGCTGCCAACATTGCTAAATTATGCAGCAGCGTTACAGGTATTGCTTCTACTTTTGAGCAGTATCAAATAAAAAGTTTCCCTAATCCTTTTTCAACACAAACAGTTTTGCATACAGACAATCTTTTACATAACGCAACTCTCACGGTGGACAACTGTTTCGGGCAGACAGTTGCGCAAATAAAAAATATCAACGGGCGGACAGTTGTTTTCTCGCGCGACAATCTTGCAAGCGGACTATATTTCGTTCGGCTGATGCAAGAGAATAAAATTTATGCAACGGAGAAATTAATAATCACCGATAAATAACTCTCCCCTTTCATCCCCTCTCTACACGTAGAGAGGGGAAAGAGGGGTGAGTCCTGTGACAAATAATTTCATTCTTGTTCGTTGCGCAGATTATATCTTTCTTCTCACAATCCCGAATATCCTCGCTTCGGCTTTCTTCGCGTTTTCTTCAAGGCGTTTTCCCTTTTGAAGAATGCTGTGTGCAAATTTTTTATCGGTTAATCCCTTCGCATTAATTTTCACATTCAGGTAAGCGCCCAGCACCGCGCTTCTTGCGCAAAGCGCGCCAACACCCGCATCGGAAACTGAATTTGGATTTCCGGTCTTCGCCATCGCTTCAATAATTTCCATTGATTCAAAACATAACTGCATTACTTTAAAAGGAACTTCCATTGCATATTTTGTTGCGGATTGAATTTCTTTATCTCTTAATTTCTTTTCTTCTGCGCTTGCTTTCGGCAAACTGAAGGCGCTCATGATTTTGTTGAAGGCATGGGTGTCTTCATCCGTTAATTTCAAAAGTTCCTCTTTAATGCGCTGACCTTTCTCCGCCCAATCAGAAAATTCTTTTACCCGCGCATCCCATCCCTGCTTATGCGAAGAAAGATTCGCCACCATGGTGCCGAGCGAAATTCCGAGCGCGCCAATATAGGCAGAAATGCTTCCGCCACCGGGCGCAGGGCTTTCGCTCGCGGTTTCATCTGCAAAATCGCTGAGAGACATTCCGGTTAGTTTCATTTTATTTTTGTCTTTGAGTTGGTATTCAATAATCCGTTCTTCAGGTTTGAACGAAGAAAGTTCATCCAGTCCGAGTGATTTCACCGCCATGCGAATCAGTTCTTTTTCCGAAACCCCGGCAGAGCGATTTTGTTTCCTGAGAAAATATTTTCCTGCATTAAGCAATGATTGCAATGGAATTAATCCCACCAGTTCAGAGCCGGTCACGCGCATTCCACGATTGTTCGCGCTCTTCACGCATTCTTCAAACGCAATGTGAACGGGAGTAACAGAAATGTTTGTAAGGTTCATGCTCACCTGCGCAATTCCGTATTCGGCAATAAACCATCCGATGCCTTTCACGGCTTTGCACGCACCCGGCTGAATAACTCCATCCACTTTTCTTCCCGCTTCGCGCACATCAAACGCAACCGAGTTTGCCCTGCGAACGGAAGTTGTATTCAGATTCACATTATACGCGACTAAAAAATCTCTTGCTCCAATCACAGTGGCTCCGCGCTTTGCGTCAAATTCAGCCGGACCGAAATCAGGTTTCCATTCAGAAAGTTTTATTTTTTTGAAAAAACCTTCGTACTCACCTTCGCGAATGATAGAAAGATTTTTCCGTGCAGGATTTTTTTGCGCGTATTCGTAGAGATAAACAGGAATCTTTAATTCTTTTCCTACACGCCCGGCAAGTTGCTGCGCATACTTCGCGGTTTCTTCCATACTGATTCCGAAAATGGGAATGAACGGGCAAACATCCGTTGCACCCATGCGCGGATGCTCGCCTTTATGCTTGCTCATATCAATAAGTTCGCCTGCTTTTTTGATGGCGTTGAAACATGCTTCCACACAAGCATCGGGAGTTCCGACAAAAGTCACAACGGTTCGGTTGGTTGCTTTGCCCGGGTCAACATTCAAAAGTTTTGCTCCTTCCACTTTTTCAATCTCATCCGTGATTTGTTTGATGATGGATAAATCTCTTCCCTCGGAAAAGTTGGGAACGCATTCAATGAGTTTATTCATGGGTTTGAATTTTACCTTTCAAAATTACTGTTTCAATCAGATTATTTGCGAATGAATACGGAATAAAATTATAATCCGGAATTTCTTTTGTAATAAAAATATTTGCCTGCTTGCCGATGGCGATGCTTCCGTGCGTTGTGGATAAATCCATCGCATAAGCAGAATTAATTGTTGCCGCATTAATCGCTTCTTCGGGCGTAAGTTTATATTGCACGCACGCAAGAGAAATATTGAAGTTTATATTTCCGCTTGGCGATGAGCCCGGATTATAATCGCTCGCTATGGCAAGAGGCAAGTCCGCATCAATTATTTTTCTTGCAGGAGGATTTTGCAACTGTAAAAACCATTGTGCGCCCGGAAGAATAGTCGGCATGGTTTGGGAATTTTTCAGAAGGGAAATATCATTGTCATTTGCAAACTCCAAATGGTCAACGGAGATTGCTCCGCATTCAACCCCTGCTTCCACTCCACCGCTATGACTCAGCTGCTCTGCGTGAATTTTTCCTTTCAGCCCATATTTTTTTGCTTCAAAAAGAATTTTCACCGTGTCTTCTTTTGTGAAATAATTTTTTTCGCAGAACACATCGCAGTAGTCCGCTAGTTTTTCTTCCGCGATTTGCGGAAGCATTTCATTTATTATTACATCTATGTATTTTTCTTTTGTCAATCCCGAAGGAACCGCATGCGCTCCGAGAAAAGTTGTTTTGATGGTGAGCGGAGAAAGCTCTTTAAGCTTTTTAATCACTCTCAGCATTTTCAATTCCGATTCAAATGAAAGCCCGTAACCGCTTTTGATTTCCACCGCACCTGTTCCAAGAAACATTATTTCATTCAAACGTTTCAAAGCCGACTGGATTAATTCCTCTTCGCTTGCTTCATGAACTTTTTTTGCCGAGTTCAGAATTCCTCCTCCGCTCTTGAAAATTTCTTCGTAGGATAAACCATTTATTCTGTCCACAAATTCTTTTTCGCGCGAACCGGCATACACAATATGCGTATGGGAATCACACCAGCAGGGAAAAACTAATTTATCGGTCGCATCAATTACCGTAAGGTTTGTCCAGTCAGAAATGCCGGGAAAATTTTTCATCTCTCCGAAATCTGCAATCTTATCTCCATCAATTGAGAGCCAGGCATTTTCCAGAGAGGAAAGTTTTTTCATCTCAACTCCGGAAATTTTTTGTCTGGCTTTTTTTTCAATCTGCGCCAGCAATTTAATGTTCTTAATGAGAATTTTCATAGAGATTAAGCGAAGTTAATAAATAGAAGGGATTGTGTATTTTTGCGAATTATGTCAAACACCATCGGCAAAATATTTTCACTCACTACTTTCGGAGAATCGCACGGCACTGCGCTGGGCGGGATAATTGACGGCTGTCCTGCCGGATTGGAAATTGATTTGGATTTTATTCAAAGCGAACTTGACCGCAGAAGACCGGGACAATCTGAAATTGTTACGCAGCGGAAGGAAGGAGATAAGGTGGAATTTCTTTCGGGAATTTACGAGGGAAAAACCACAGGCGCTCCGATTGGTTTCATCATCAAAAACGAAAACCAGAAATCAAAGGACTACGAACATATCATTGATGTGTACCGCCCATCGCATGCCGATTATACGTATGATAAAAAATATGGCATCAGAGATTATCGCGGAGGCGGAAGAGCATCCGCTCGCGCAACGGTTTCATCGGTGGTAGGCGGAGCGATTGCAAAACTTCTTTTACAAAAACACGGAATAAAAATTTCTGCTTACACTTCTCAGGTGGGAGATATAAAACTTCTGAAAGATTATCACACGCTTGATTTATCCAAGACAGATTCAAACGCAGTACGCTGTCCCGATGAATTGATTGCAGAAACGATGATCAAAAAAATTGAGCAGGTGAGAAAAGAGGGCGATACCATTGGCGGAATAATTTCCTGCGTAGCGCAAAATATTCCGGTTGGATTGGGCGAACCTGTGTTTGATAAACTTCACGCTGAGTTGGGAAAAGCCATGCTGAACATAAACGCGGTGAAAGGTTTTGAGATCGGCAGCGGGTTTGAAGGAGTGAAGATGAAGGGTTCGGAACACAATGACATTTTTTACTCCGACAAAAAAAATATTCATACGAAAACAAATTTCTCCGGAGGAATTCAAGGCGGAATTTCAAACGGAGAAGATATTTTATTCAGAGTTGCATTCAAACCTGTTTCCACGATAATGAAAAAACAAATGACTGTGAACTCAAAAGGTGAAGAGGTGGAAATGATGGGAAAAGGAAGACACGACCCTTGTGTTCTTCCGCGCGCGGTGCCGATTGTGGAAGCGATGTGCGCGCTTGTTTTAGCAGACCATCTTCTGCGCCACCGCACAACGCGCCTATAATTATTCTTTAATTATTTTTTTAACTACAGTTCTATTTTCAGAATTTATTTTCAGAAAATAAATTCCACAGGGTTGAGAACTTAAATCAATTTGAAAATTATTTGAAGTAAATATTTTTTCTCCCATAATATTTTCGACTTCTATGTGAGATTGCTTTGTTTCGCTCGCAATGACGGTAAAAATATTTTTAGAAGGATTCGGAAAAACATTCACTTCAAAATCATTTTCTGAATTTTCATAAAGAGAAGTGAGCGTATTCGGATGCGTAGGCATTGTATCTAATTGCAATTGCCAGCCATTGTTCGTGCAGCAACCTGAATATGCTCCGCGAAAAGTCCAGTTGTATAAGTCTGCATTGAAATCAATATCCCAGTCGGTGTTTGATTGAAAAAGATTGTTCGGAGTTGCAGTTGCGGTGAGTTGTCCCGATGCAGGATATAAATCAAGTGAAGAAAGATTGGTGGATGCGGAAAGCACATACGTGGAAGCATTGCTGTATGAATCGGTAACATTGTCGAGCGTGTTTGTAAAATTTGTAATCGCAGAAGGAGCAAACACCGCATTGCCGTAACAATATTGCTGATAAGATGTGTTTGGACTGAAAAGCCGGATTCCTCCCGAAGAATTATTCGCCCACATGGTGTTATGAAAAATTTTTATATCCTGCGGGCTCACTCCGTTCTGCGGAGTAATATAAACTGCACGATAGCCGGAAGGGTCAACATGATTCACAAAAATATTTTCATAGAGCATTATGTTTCCCGTTCCCTGGAAAAGAGCTTCGGTAGGATTCTGGTAAAAAAAGTTTCCGTAAATCTCGTAGTAATCATTCGTGCCCCAGCCGCTGAGCGGAAATCCTCCCACCAAAAGATTCGGGCGGGCATTCGCTCCTGTGGAAGCATTGTTCTCTTTGCAGAAAACATTATAGCGGAGAATTGTTTTTCCGTTCACGGAGGTTCCGGCAAAATTATCGCGCACGGTATCAAGCTGGTGTTTTATTTCAATGTTGTAGCCGAGCGTATTCATAATGAGATTGTATTCAATCAGCCCATTCACAAACGGGTCTTCTCCTGTTGAATTTCCCAGATACATTCCTGTTCCGGCTCCAACGATTTTATTTTTCCGAATCACCCAATCCCATGCAGAACATTTTGTGCTGATGCCCACAATCTGCTGGTTGTTTCCGTAGTTAATGATGTTAAGATATTCAAGCGTGATGTGATGCGCGAAATTTCCGGCAATGCCTTCGCCTTTCACAGCGTCTACAGCGAGATTCAATCCATCGAGTTGAAGATTTTTTATCACAACATATCCGCACTTGGTAATGCTCACCGTATTGCAGCAGGATTGTCCTTGAAAAATAGTTGTGTAAAGATTCGCGCTTCCCATTATCACAATGGGCTGAGAAGAAGTTCCCGTGAGATTATTCAGCGTGAGATTATTTGTGTAAGTGCCCGCAGTTAGAAAAAGCGTGTCGCCAGCAACAAGTGAAGAAAGAAAACTTGTGTAGTTGGAAGGATTGGCGGTGATGAAATTTCCATAGGAGAATTTTGAAAAAATAATTGCGGTAAAGAGTAAAAACTTTTTCATCGGAGAGATTTTGGGGTAAAGGTAGAAAACTTCAGATATTTTTTCTCTTCCATTCTTCAACAAATACTCTCGCATCTTCAAAAAATAGTTTGAACTCATTTTCAAATTCAGAATAATGTTCTTTCAAATCTTTCACTGCAAATTCCATGTTCGATTTAAAAGTTGTGTGCCTGCTCATCCCATAAAGCACCTCGCCTATTCCATCTAAACCCGCATAAGAAACCAAACGGTTGGTGCGAATAGCGTATTTCAAAAACATTAACGATTTTTCCGGCATCAGTAAAATATTTTTCAGCATGAGCGAATGAACTTCGCTTGCGTATTGCTCCAGCGGTTTATCGGAATAATTTTTCCAGTTCTTCGCCAGATAATGATCGTAAAAAATATCTATGATGACTCCTGCATATTTTCTATAGTTAGGACGCAATCGTTCAACGCTTTTTAAAAACACCGGATGATTGTCAGAATAAAAATCAATTGCGCGATGAAGGAGAATTCCTTTTTTAATTCCCACGGGGAAATTATTATACGCGCTTCCTTTCACTGAATCAGCAATGAAGTTGCCGATCATCAGTTGTTCATCATTGCCGGAGAGATAAAGGTGCGCAAGAAAATTCATAAATCTTCGAAAAACGAAACTGTACGAAAAATACGAAATGATTCAACTGCCAACTGCTTCTGCCAACTGCCAACTTTCATTCTTTACTATATTCGCAAGCAAGAATTATGTTCACGCTTTTCAAGAAAGAAATTCGCGCCTTCCTGAGTTCCCTCATCGGCTACATTGCCATCTGCGTTTTTCTTTTGCTGGTCGGATTATTTCTATGGATTCTTCCCACCGATTCAAATCTTCTCAACAACGGCTATGCCGGATTAGATTCTCTTTTTTCTCTGGCGCCCTGGGTTTTTCTTTTTTTAATTCCGGCAATTACGATGCGTTCGTTTGCGGATGAAAAAAAATCAGGCACGATTGAATTTCTTCTTACAAAACCTTTAACCGATTTGCAAATCATACTCGCAAAATATTTTGCGGGAGTTACGCTTGTTTTGTTTTCTCTTCTTCCAACTTTAATTTATTACTATTCTGTTTACAAACTCGGAAATCCTGTTGGTAATATTGATTCTGGCGGAACATGGGGTTCGTACATCGGATTATTTTTTCTTGCTTCAGCTTTCACTGCCATAGGAATTTTTGCTTCTTCGCTTTCCGACAATCAAATTGTGGCTTTCATTCTCGCGGTGTTTCTTTGCTTTTTTTGTTTTATCGGATTTGAATATGTGAGCATGCTTGCCTTCGGAAAAACCGGAAGCATTATTTTATCGCTCGGCATCAATGACCATTATGCTTCGATGAGCCGCGGAGTAATTGATTTGCGCGATGTAATTTATTTTCTGAGTTTGTCAGGAATTTTTATTCTTTCAACTAAAACTGTTCTTGAAAGTCGTAAGTGGTAATGAAAAAGCGCAAAGACATAATTCAACTTCTATTAAGCGTAGCTATCATTCTTCTGGTAAATTTTATTTCTACTTTTTTCTTTTTACGATTTGACTTGACTTCCGATAAGCGCTATACGCTTTCTCCCGCCACCAAAGAAATGCTCGGCAAACTCGATGACATTGTCTATTTCAAAATTTACCTTGAAGGAGATTTGCCTGCGGGATTTGACCGCTTGAAAACTTCCACAAAAGAAATGCTTTATGAAATGCGCGTGCATTCGCACAATAATATTGAATATGAATTTATCAATCCGAATGAAAGTCCGGAGAAAAAAAAGCAAAATGAAATTGCTTTGCAATTAATGCAAAAAGGATTAACACCAACTTATATAGAACAGAAAGTGGAAGCGGGAACTTCTCAGCAAATGATTTTTCCGGGAGCGATTGCGAGTTACAAAAGCGGAAACAAAGAATTTGCAGTTCAACTTTTCAAAGAGCAGGTGGGAACGCCCAGCGAAATGCAGCTCAGCAATTCCATTCAATCGCTCGAATATGAAATTTCAACTACCATTCGAAAACTCACGATGGACATGAAAGCGAAAATCGCTTTCACCGAAGGGCACGGAGAACTCGATTCGGTTTATGTGGCGGATATTTCAAAAGCGCTGAGCGATTATTATTCTGTGAGCCGAATCAAACTTCAGGGAAAAATAAAAAATATTGAAAAGATAAATCAGCAGAAAGCAATCATCATTGCCAAGCCCGATTCATTTTTTACGGAGCAAAATAAATTTATCATTGACCAGTACATCATGCAGGGCGGAAAAGTTTTGTGGCTGGTGGATGGAGTTTATGCGAGCATGGATAGTTTACGCAAAGCGCCCGAAACTTTCGCCATAAAATTTCCTCTCGGCCTCGACAATCAACTTTTCCGCTATGGAGTCAGGATAAATTCAAATCTGGTGATGGATTTGCGCAGCGGAGTCATTCCGGTTCCGGTGAACAATAAATATAAATTGATGCCCTGGTTTTATTTTCCGCTTCTCGCACAAAGCAACAATCATCCGATTGTAAACAATCTTAATCTGGTGAAAGGAGAATTTGCCAGCACGATTGACACAGTGAATGTTTCGGGAATAAAAAAAACTTTTTTGCTTTCCACTTCGAAATACACCAGTGTTCAAAATACTCCCGCAAAAATTGACATTCGTACAATTTTTGAAGAGCCAGATACGAGAATTTTTAATCAGGCATATAAACCGGTGGCTGTTTTGCTGGAAGGAGAATTTCAATCGCTTTATAAAAATCATCCGCTGCCGGGAATTGATTCCATTCCGCAGGTAAAATTCAAAGAGAAAAATGTTGCCACAAAAATGATTGTAGTAGCAAATGGAGACATCATAAAAAATGTTGTGCAACAATCCACCAACCGCGCATACCCGCTCGGCTATGATATTTATTCGCAACAAATCTATGGAAACAAAAATTTTATTCTGAACGCGGTTAACTATCTTTGCGATGATTCGGGATTACTGGAAGTACGCTCGCGCGAATTAAAATTAAGAATGATGGACCGAAAAAAAGTTTCGGAAGAAAAATTTAAATGGCAGGCAATTAACACCTCTGTTCCGATTTTACTTATAATTATTTTTGGAATCATTCAGGCAGTCATACGAAAAAAGAAATTTACATTGTAAAAATATGTCCTCAAAAAATAAAATCGCCATTCTCATTTTCATAGTTGTTGCTTCGGTTTCATTCTGGCTTTATCTTCATAGCAGCAAGAGCACAATCCGGAAAGAACTTTATGATTTTGCCATAGACGATACTGCTTCCGTCACAAAAATTTATATGGTGAATACGGCAGGAAAACAAGTTACGCTCGAAAAAATAAAACCCGGCAACTGGCAGGTGAACGGAAAATTCAAAGCAAGAACCGATGCCATGAAAATTCTTCTTTCCACTATGAAAGATTTGCGCGTAAGAAATCCGGTTGCGAAAACCGCCATTGAACCTGTTTCAAAACAACTTGCCACTTCGGGAACCAAAGTTGAAATTTACCGGGGAGATAAACTTGCGAAAATGTATTACGTTGGCGCAGATACGCAGGATGGTCTTGGAACTTTTATGCTTCTCACCGATGCCGAGTCGGGAGAAAACTCCACTCTTCCTTTTATAATGTTTATTCCCGGCTTCAACGGATTTTTATCAGTACGGTATTTTGCGGATGAAGAAGAATGGCGCGACCGTCATGTGTTTGCGCTTTATCCCGATGAAATTTCTTCCATATCAGTTCAGTTCAAACGTTTTCCGGATTCATCGTATACTTTTTCTCTCAATGACAAAAATGAAATCTCGCTTGCCGACAGCAAAGGGAAAAATATTCCTGTCTTCGATACTATAAAAGCGAAACGATACATTACGTACTATTCAAATATTTCTTTCGAAGGATTGAAAAATGATATGCGCGCTTCGCTGAAAGATTCGCTTCTTGCTAACGGGCCCGTTCACATCATTACATTGAAAGAGCGAAACGGAAAAATTCATACGGTAAAAACCTTCGCGCTGAAGGCACATCCGAGCCAAATCAATCCTGTAACCAATAAATCCTATGAAGAAGACCCTGAACGAATGGACGTGCTGCTTGATGAAAAAGATTTTGCAGTAGTACAGTATTTTGTGTTTGGAAAATTGTTTATTGGGATTTCTAATTTCCTGCATAAGGATGCCTCCGTTTCAAAAAATCCGATTGTTAAGAAATAGTCAACAAGTTGTGAAAAATTACCGTCTGAACAAGTGTCTTTTCCATTTCAATAATTTAATTTTGCTCCCCCTCTGAAATCAAAAAAATGTATAACATCTAATCGTCAAACAAAATGAAATTTATAATTTCCAGTTCTGCGCTTTCAAAACAAGTTGGCGCGCTTAGCGGGGTGCTCAGCACCAGCAATGCGCTTCCCATCCTCGATAATTTTCTTTTCCACATCAACAAAGGAGAATTAAAAATTTCTGCATCTGATTTGGAAACTACCATGACCGCCACGCTTCCGGTTGAATCAAAAGATTCAGGAACTATTGCAGTGCCGGCTCGTATGCTTCTCGATACGCTGAAAACTTTTCCTGAACAGCCGCTCACTTTTACCATTGATAAGAAAAAATTCGCCATTGAAATTTCTTCCGATTACGGAAAATATAAACTTACCGGTCATGACGGAGATGATTTTCCGAAGATGGCGGAAGTGGAATCGCCATCTTCCTTTGAGATGGATGCAGACACGCTGGGCAAAGCAATTACAAAAACTTTATTCGCAGTGGGAAATGATGAACTGCGCCCTGTAATGTGTGGCGTGTTTGTGCAACTCGAAGGAAATGAAATTACGTTTGTTTCCACCGATGCGCATAAACTTGTTCGCTACAAGCGCAGCGATACGAAATCAAAAAAAGCAAGTTCGTACATCATTCCGAGAAAACCGCTCACGCTTCTGAAAAATATTCTGGCGGGCGATAAGAAGGTAAAAGTGGAATACAATAACACGAATGTTTCATTCACATTTGGAAATACACATCTTGTTTCACGTTTGATTGATGGAAAATATCCGAACTACGAAGCGGTGATTCCAAAAGAAAATCCGAATAAGATGATTGTTGACCGGGAAGCATTTCTCAATTCCATCCGCAGAGTTTCCATCTTCGCAAATCAAACCACCCACCAGGTTCGCCTGAAATTAAAAGGAAGCGAACTGAATGTTTCTGCCGAGGATTTGGATTTTTCTAACGAAGCGGCCGAGCGCCTCACTTGCACATACAAAGGCGAAGACATCGAAATCGGTTTCAACTCAAAGTTTCTTGCCGAAATGCTGAGCAACATGGACAGCGAAGAGGTTCAGTTTGAAATGAGTTCGCCTAATCGCGCAGGCGTTTTGCTTCCGGCAAAAAACGGAAATAAGGAAGAAGATATTCTCATGCTTGTTATGCCCGTGATGCTAAACAATTAATTTGTTCTCACTACGGATTTCCAAGAATGGAAAGAAATTATTTTTGATTTCTTTTCCTTAATTCATAAGTTTGCTTATTATTTTTTTTAATGAAAAAATATTTACTTGCTTTTCTCATTTCGCAAATCTCCTGTTTTGCTTACGCGCAATCAAAAATTTGCCTCGACATTGGCCAGCCGATTGATAATTCTTCAGGGCAGATTTATTTAAATTATTCCGAGATAGCGCAAACCTGCACTCCGAATATTCGTTTGAATTTTATTCTCGGTCCGTGGAATTCTCCCGATGATGTTACGCTTCACAACGGAAAAACATGGAAGCAAACCTACGATGAGATGGTGGATAGTTTGGTGAACCGCGGTATTCAGATTTACGGATTGATTGGCGCGCAAATTCAGCCCAACTCTATAGGAGATTTGCTTATTGCTTATCCGAGCGATAACACTGCCGATTCTGCCGCTGCTGCGCAGTGGGAGCAACTTTATGTTTACAATTTCGTGAGCGTGGTGGATAAATTCAAAGACCGCGTTCACACATTTGAAAGTTACAACGAGCCCAACAACTGGGATAACGGATGGACTTCGGTGGTTTGCACGCAATGGTTCGCATACATTCTTCAGGATATTTATCTGAACGTAAAATATTTTAACGGGCATTGGAATGACCCTGCATGGCAGGTGAATTTAATTTCGGGGGCTCTGTTCACATTCGATGCAAATGATGGCTCGCAATATTTGGACGACACCTATTGGTACGGGAAAAATGTTTGGGCTTGGGACTGGACGAATCAGGAAACCGGAAGTTATCCGCTCGATGGAATCGGTCAGCATTTATATGTAGAGCAGGGAAGTTCGGTACCGTCCACTATCACCACCGCGCTGAACAAAAACATAAACGGCATGTGGAATATTATTGCGAAATGGGAAGGCAACAGCACTCCCAAAAAAATCTGGGTTTCAGAATTCGGCTGGGAATCTTCAAATGTAACGGAGCAGGGGCAGGCGGATAATCTGAAAAATTCTTTTGCTCTTTTTCTGAATGACAACCGCATTGCGCTTGCAAACTGGTTTACGTTTATGGATTGGCCCGGAGCATACTGGGGATTATATTACTTCGGAAATTTTTCTCCCTCCGACAGGAAACTTGCTTACTTTGAATTTCAGAAACTCACCAATTGCAATCCTGTTTCTGTTTCTGAAAATCTGAATAAAGAAAAATTTTCTCTGCTGTTTGATGCTGCTGCGGGAAATTATATTTTAACATCTCCTTCCCGGGAAAAATTAAAAATTGAAATCTGGAATTCAGTAGGAGAAAAAATTATAGAACGAAATATTCCGGGTGGAACAAGAAATCTCATTATTAATAAGGAAAACAGGCCCAGCGGAATTTATTTTCTTCGTGCAGAAACAGAAAATAATTTTTCGGTTTTAAAAATTATCTTCTGAATTTTCTTTTGGAAAAGTAATTTCATTTTCTTCTTTCTCATCTTCCCATTCAAACTTTTTTGCCTGCGGCCCTTCCTTTCGGAAATAAAATGCTGTAATAATTCCTGCCAGCGAGCCAAGCAAATGCGCTTCCCACGAAATGGTCGGATAAATCGGAAACAATCCCCACACCAAACTTCCATAGAGAAAAACCACCAGCAGCGAAAGCACCATGAGCGTTCGCTCTTTGCGGATTATTCCGCTGAAAAAAAGAAAAGCCACGAAGCCGTATACCAATCCGCTCGCGCCAACATGATACGCTTCTCTTCCGGCAGCCCACAGCCAGATTCCGCTCATGAGATAAACCCAGAAGAAAACCGAAAAAGCAATGGGGCGGTAAAAATAAAATGTGATGGCGCCCAGAATTAAAAGCGGAATGCTATTTGAAAAAAGGTGATTGAAGGAACTATGAATGAGCGGGCAGGTGAGAATGCCAAGGAGCCCCTGCCACGAGCGCGGGTACAAACCAAACTGGATAAAATTAATTCCGAAAACGTTTTCAAAAATCTTCACTCCCCATAAAATCGCCACAAAGAGGGAAGGAAAAAAAATGCTTCGGAAAATTTTTTGTTTCTCTTCGTTCATACAATTTATACATCCAATTTCAGAAAAAGTTGTCAATCACCGTGCCGATAATAAATTCATGCCATTCAGGCATATTTCTTATACTAAGAAAATATTCATCCTTTATAAACAGCATTTTTTATTATTTGTAAATTCGCCAGCACTCAAATAAATGAACGCAACATCAAAATAATAAATTCCATGGCATTCGACATCAATGTAATTAAAAAAGTGTATTCAGGTCTTCCCGAAAAAGTTTCTACAGCGCGAAAAATTATCGGAAGACCATTAACCTTCACCGAAAAAATTCTATACGCGCATCTCACCGAAGGAATGCCTTCAACATCTTATGAGCGCGGAAAATCATACGTGGATTTTAATCCCGACCGCGTTGCGATGCAGGATGCCACCGCGCAAATGGCGCTTTTGCAATTCATGCAGGCGGGAAGAAAAAAAGTTGCAGTGCCGAGCACCGTTCACTGCGACCATTTGATTACCGCGCAAAGCGGAGCCAAAACAGATTTGGAGCGAGCAATAAAAGTGAATGAAGAAGTTTATAATTTTCTTTCCTCCGTTTCGAATAAATATGGAATTGGTTTCTGGAAACCGGGTGCAGGAATTATTCACCAGGTGCTTCTGGAGAATTATTGTTTCCCAGGAGGAATGATGATTGGAACGGATTCTCATACTGTAAATGGCGGAGGACTCGGAATGATTGCAATCGGAGTCGGAGGCGCGGATGCATGCGATGTGATGGCAGGATTGCCGTGGGAATTAAAAATGCCGAAACTCATAGGAGTAAAACTCACAGGGAAATTAAGCGGTTGGACTTCATCAAAAGATATAATTCTGAAAGTGGCAGGAATTCTCACCGTGAAAGGAGGAACCGATGCCATACTGGAATATTTTGGCGAAGGCGCGGATTCTCTTTCGTGCACCGGAAAAGGAACCATTTGCAACATGGGCGCGGAGATTGGCGCAACTACTTCTATTTTCTGCTACGATGAAAAAATGTCTTCCTATTTGAAAGGAACCGGGAGAAAAGATGTGGCGGATGCTGCGGATAATGCGAGCGAACATTTGCGCGGAGATAAAGAAGTATACGAGAATCCTAAAAATTATTTTGACGAAGTAATTGAAATAAATCTTTCGGAACTTGAACCGCACGTGAACGGACCGTTCACTCCCGATTTGGCTTGGCCTATTTCAAAATTTGCCGAAGCGGTAAAACAAAATCAGTGGCCCGCTGAATTGGAAGTTGGATTAATCGGTTCGTGCACCAATTCTTCCTATGAAGATATTTCGCGCGCTGCTTCGCTGGCAAAGTACGCTGTGGAAAAAGGATTGAAAGCAAAATCTGAATTCACTGTCACGCCCGGTTCGGAACAAGTTCGCTACACAGTGGAGCGCGATGGGTATTTGCAATGGTTTGAAAAAATGGGAGGAGTTGTTCTCGCGAATGCCTGCGGTCCTTGCATCGGGCAATGGGCGCGCCACCGCGTGAAACCTGAACCGAAAAATTCCATCATCACTTCATACAATAGAAATTTCGCGAAGCGAAATGATGGTGACCCGAACACGCACGCGTTTGTTGCTTCGCCAGAAATTGTAACTGCGCTTGCGCTCGCGGGAGATTTAACTTTCAATCCGCTGAAAGATTCTCTGGTAAATTCCAAAGGAGAAAAAATAAAATTGCCCGACCCCAGCGGATTGGAACTTCCTCCGAAAGGTTTTGACGTGAAAGATGCCGGCTACCAGGAACCCGCAAAAGACGGAAGTACAGTGCAGGTAAATGTGAAACCGACTTCCGACCGTTTGCAAATCCTCGAACCGTTTCCCGCATGGGAAGGAACCGATTTAAAAAATTTGAAACTGCTCATCAAAGCAAAAGGAAAATGCACCACCGACCATATTTCTATGGCGGGACCTTGGTTGAAATACCGCGGGCATCTCGATAATATTTCAAACAATATGCTGATTGGCGCAATCAATGCGTTCAACTTAAAAACAAATTCGGTAAAGAATCAGCTCACGGGAAATTACGATGAAGTGCCGAAAGTGCAACGCGCTTACAAGAATCAGCATATCGGTTCAATCGTGGTTGGAGATGAAAATTACGGAGAGGGTTCTTCGCGCGAACACGCAGCGATGGAACCGCGTCATCTCGGAGTAAGAGTTGTGCTCGTAAAATCTTTTGCGCGCATTCACGAAACAAATTTGAAAAAGCAGGGAATGCTCGCGCTCACTTTCTCGGATAAAAATGATTACGATAAAATTCAGGAAGACGATACTATTGATGTGCTCGGCTTAACTGAATTCACTCCCGGAAAACATTTACAACTCGTACTTCATCACAGCAAAGGCGACCACGAAATAATCAAAGCAAATCATTCCTACAACGCTCAGCAGATTGAATGGTTTAAAGCGGGCGGTGCGCTGAATATTATCCGTGCGAACGTGAAAACATAGAAAAAACTCTGGAGTTTTTACAATCTTCAGGTTTTAATTCAATATGAAAAAAATAGTTTCTCTTTTTTTATTTATTTTTTCTTTTTTATTCCTCTTCTCTCAAAAATCAACTTCAGTTTCTGCATCGGCAACATCATCCGATACAAATAAAACCGACACGAATTATGTAAAGTTTTATAAAAACAAACTGGTGATTGCACTCTGGCAATCGGAAAGAAATTTTGACATTACAATTGCTCAAAAAAATTTTCCTGATTCCGGAAAATCAACTGTGAATTATATAGCAAACTCAAATCACGTTTCAGGAATTTCACTCGATTATGATATTCTCTCGCTCGCATTCGGCTACAAGTCCATTCCTTCGGGAGATAAAAGAACCGGCAATACAAATTACCTCGACCTTGGCGCCAATATTAACACAAGCGGTTTTCGCTTTGAAAACAGTTACAGAAGATACACGGGATTTTACGATAAGAATACTCCCAAGTATGTTCAGCCATTTACCGATACAACTTTTTATTTTCAGAATCCTTCGCTAACTATTCACCAGATAAAATCAAAACTTATTTACACTATTTCCCATAAACGGTTTTCGCTCAGTGGAGCGTATGCAAATGTAAAGCGGCAGATAAAATCGGCAGGTTCAATTTTATTGGTATATAATTTTTATGGGCTTTCTATGCGCAGCGATTCTTCTTTTATTCCTCCTTTGCTGCAAAAATATTATGGGCCGGTATGGGATGGGCTGCATCGAATGAATATTTATGCTTACTCTGCCGGTGCGGGCATTACGCGCACGTTTGTTTTCTTCAAAAGATTTTATCTGAATTTTTTTGCCTCGCTCGGGCTTGAACGGCAGTACAGGCATTTTTATTTCTATTCGGAAAATTATCATTACAGCTATTGGAAAACCTGGTTTGCAGGCGACTGGCGAACTGCATTCGGCTATAACGGAAAAAGATTTTTCATTCGCATATCAAGCATTTATGATTTGAATAATTATGAATCGAATGCGTTACGGTTTGAAATGAAATTTATCATGGGCTCTTTCGATTTCGGCTATCGCTTCAATTTCAAACCGCCAAAGCCCTATAGAAAATTTCAGGAAACAAAATTCCACAAAATGCTTTAAATAGTACCTTCAAGAAAAAAAGCTTGCACAAAAAATTCTTTTCTGTAATTTTATTTATGCTCTGTGAAATTTCCTTTTCACAGACAATAAACGTGAAAGGAATTGTTTTTGACAAAGACAGCGCAACTCCAATGCCATTCGCTTACGCGGTTGACAAAAATTCTTCAAACGGAACCGTTGCCAATGATGAGGGAAAATTTTCTCTCAGTATTCAATTTGGCGATACGCTTGCCTTTTCTTATTTGGGATACAACATGACAAAAATTTTTACTCACACGCTGAAGGACTCGGTAAAAAATTTTTCACTGCGTCTTAAAATTTTTCTCCGGCAAAAAACTGTGGAACTTAAACCTCTAATTATTACTTCGCATTCATTTACAAAGGAAGAAAAAGAATATTACGAACGAAGAATAGAAGAGTACAAGAGAATGTCTTCGCTGTTCACATCAAACTCCTATGGAGGAGGATTGAATATAGATGCATTGTATTATGCCTTGAGTAAAAAAGGGAAAGAGTTGAAAAAACTTTCCGGGCTTTACCAGCAATTATTAATTGACGAAATAAAAGAGAACCGCATCAGCGCTGATAAAATAAGAATGATTACGGGCAACGATACGCTGAACACAAAAGATTTTTTGAACTTTTGTTTTTTGCCCGACCAATTTATTCTATCGGCTTCCGATTATGATTTGTTTCTCTCAATAAAAAGATGCTATAGAGAATATTTGTCAAGCAGAAGAAAAAAATAATTTATTTTCGTTGGAATGAGCCGTAAAAAAATTCAACTCTGTATCAATGCCGATGATTTTGGGTTTTCTCCCGAAATCAGCAGGGGAATTTTGCATATGATAGAAGAAGGGCTGGTTTCCTCCACCAGCATTATGGCTTCGCATTGCTCCGGTGATGAATGGAAAAAAATTTCAGAGAAAGAAAATATTTCCGTGGGGTTACACTTTTCGCTTACTTCGGGCTGTAATCATTTTGCAGCAAATTGCAAAAATCAATACGTGCTTGCACGAAAAATAGTTTCCGGAAAAATTAAATCAAGAAATATTCTTGATGAGTTATTCGTGCAATATGAAATAGTTAGAAAAAATTACTCCGAAGAAATTACGCACATAGATACTCATCAGCACATTCACATTCTTCCTGTTGTTGCCCGCGCTATTAAAAATTTTTCGGCTGAAAAAAAAATACCTTACTTTCGTATTGCCAGGGAAATTTCTCCGGGGATATCTGTAAAAAAAATTCTTTTTAATTTATTCGGGAAAAAATCTGCTATTCCGGTTTTCGGCTTGAATATGATGGGAAAAACTTTTACTGCAAAAAACATTCTGCGACATTTTGAATTTTTGAAAGAAAAAAATATAGGCAAAGCAATATGGATTGTTCACCCGGGATATAAAAGCGATAAAATAAAATTTTCAGATTCGTACAACGAGGAAAGAGAAAGAGAAATTAAATCGCTTCTTGAAACGAGAAATAAAATTTTTGACTTTGCTGAAATTGTTCCGCTGAATGAATTAGTATGAACCGGCTAACACTCATAATCCCCTGCTATAATTCATCTTCTTTTATTCAAAATTCATTTGCTACACTCGATAATTTTATTTCCACAAGAAGTCAGATTTCACTTTTTTTCATAGACGATTGCAGCGCGGACAATACGTTTGAACTTCTCTCTTCGCTGCAAAAAAAATCATTGAATGCCGCGCGTATTCAGGTTCAGAAAAATAAAATCAACCTTGGAAAAGGCGGAACACTTAAGCGCGGAATTACAGAAATCAAAGACGGATTGATCGCGTTCACTGACCCTGACTTAGCATACGATTTGGAGAACCTGGATAATTTTTATTCCACTATTTCTCCCAAACAAATTTTAATCGCCAACCGTGTTCATCCCGATTCGCGCTATTTAGTGCCTCCGCAGTTTTTCAGATATATTTTTACGAGGCATCTGTCCAGCCGTTTTTTAAATTTATTAGGAAGAACTTTTCTGGTGGAAAGGCTGGAAGACAGCCAGGCTGGGTTGAAAATGTTTTTTGCGGAAGAAATAAAACCGTTGCTGAAACTTTCCTGCAAAAACGGTTTTAGTTTTGACTTGGAATTACTTTGCATAGCACAGAACAATGCAATAAAAATTATTCAGATGCCGGTGAATTTCCGCTATGACCACGAAACCACAACGGTGTCTTTTCTCGGAGATGCAATGAAATTATTTTCTGATTTGTTCCATTTATATTTGCGAAAAACATCTGGAAAATACAAACTAAATCGCAAGTGAAAATACGTTTCCTGAAAGAAAAAATACTCCGATATAATTTTCTTCTGATAGTTTATGTGGTTTCAGCCGTAGTATTTTTTTTGCCTCGTGTAATTTCCAAGGACTATAATAATTACCAAATCTTTTCGCATTCATTCGATATTTTGAAAGTGAATGGAAATCTTTATCTCGCACACCCGGAATACTACTGGGATTTATACCGCTACACTCCTTCCTTTGCTGTGCTCATCTCTCCGTTTTCTTTTTTTCCTGAATCCATTGGAGTTCTGCTGTGGAACATTTTGAATGCTGCGATTTTATTTTTTGGAGTAAAAAATGTTTTCAGAAAAGACGAGCGTAAAGGCGCGCTTGTTCTCTGCATTATTTTTATTGAATTCATCACTGCCATTCAGAACTGCCAGGCAAATGCACTTGTGACGGGAATTATTCTTCTTGCCTTTGCGGGGTTCGAAGAAAATAAAATTGTTCGGGCTGGATTTTTTGTAGTACTGAATTTATTTATCAAGATTTACGGATTTGCTTCCGCAGCACTTTTTCTTCTTTATCCGAAGAAGATGAAATTTATTTTTTCGTCCGCACTTTTTTTTATAGCATTTATTTCTTTGCCATTGATTTTTATTTCTCCGCAGGAATTAAAAGAGCAATACAAGAGCGAATTTGCATCGGTGATTAGTTACAGTACCGGACTTTCAATAATGGCGGTGGTTTCTTCCTGGTTCAAAATTGATTTTAATTTTTTATGCGTGCAGGTTCCTGCTCTGTTTTTTCTTTTACTGCCTGTTGTATTTCTTATTTCACACAAGGAAGAAAAAATAAAATATCTTTTTATTTCTTCCATTATGATTTTTCTTGTTTCATTTAATCAAATGGCGGAATCTGCCACGTACATTATTGGCGTGACAGGCGCTGCAATGTGGTTTGTTAATTCGGAAAAAAATAAAATAAATATTTTTTTATTGGTTCTGCTGATATTTTTCTGCATTCTTGCCCCGAGCGATGTTTATCCGAAGTTCCTGAGAGAAAACTTTTTTACTCCTTATAAAATAAAAGCAGTTCCGCTTTTTATTATCTGGCTCAAAGTTCAATATGACATTTGGAAAATAATTCTGGTGAATCCAAAATTATTTTTTCAGGCGACATAATTTATTTTCTCTCCAGCATTTTCACTTTTTCATCAAGCACTTCAAGCAGCGTATTAATTGTTTTCAAGTGCGTGCGGAATGCAAGGCAGGCAAGGCGCAAAGTAAATTTTCCATCGAGCAGGGTAGATGAAATAAAAACTTTTCCGTCTGCAACCACTGCTTCCAGAAGTTTTTTGTTAAATTCATTTGCATCTCCTTTCTTCGGAATCCATCTATATGTGCAAACAGAAAGTTCGGGTTCAGGGCCGGTTTCAAAACTACGTTTCTGAATTTCTTTATGAAAATATTTTGCAAGTAAAAGTTTTTCTTCCAGGCAGGCGCGGAAAGGTTTCAGACCCATCAGTTTCAACGGAAGCCATAAACGCAAGCCGCGAAAATGTTTGGTAAGTTCTGGAGATAAATCAGCAGGAGAAAGTTCATCTTCTTTTCCAAGAGCATCCTGTAAATACTGCGCCTGGTAATAATGCGACTCCTGTAAATGTTTAACCTCTTTCACCAGAATAACGCCAAGCCCATAGGGAAGAAACAATCCCTTGTGCGGATCAATCACGAGTGAATCGGAAAGTTCAATGCCTTTCAATTTCTTTTTTCCTTCATCGGTGAGAATAAAAAATCCTCCGTAAGCCGCGTCAATGTGATACCATAAATTATTTTTCTTTGCGATGTTTCCGATTTCTTCCAGCGGGTCAACAGCACCTGCATCGGTTGTTCCTGCAGAAGAAATGACAAGAAAAGGATTTAATTTGTTTTGTCTGTCAAGCGAAATTTGTTTTTCGAGTTCAACCGAATTCATTTTATACCGCGCATCCATCGGCACATGGCGCACTATGCATTCTTTCAATCCCGCAATACGAATTGATTTTGCAACAGAGTGATGAACCTGCTTTGTAAGATAAATTACACTCTGCGAAATATTTTTTGAAGAAATGTTTTTTGCATCGCGCGCGGTTACAATTCCCATCAGGTTTGCAAGCGAACCACCTGAGGTGAGATTGCCTCCACAGTTCTGAGGATAACCAACTGCCTCCGCCATCCAGCGAATGAGCATATTTTCCATGCGCACCGCACCGGGGCCGGCATAAAAAACTCCGGCATAGCGATTGAAAATATCCGCAAGATAATCTCCGAGCGCGGAATAATAAATTCCTCCTCCCGGAATGTAAGCAAGATGTCCGCCTGAAGCAGGATTGAGTCCCGGAAAGTCAACATTCTTCTCAAGAAGTTTTATGGCTTTTGAAATATCAATCGGCTTTTCAGAAATCGGGGATGAAAGCAAATCAATTCCTTTACCGGATGTCAGATTATATGCATTTAACTTTTCAATCTCATTCAGAAATTTTTCGCTATAGGAAATAACTTTTGTTCTTGTTTTTTTCCGCTGAGAAGAAGTTGGCTCGAGCAATCGGGAAATTTTTTCTAATTCTTTTAACTTCTTAACCATTTTGCGAATGTGCTAAAAAGATTCTTACAATTACATGACATCTGCTTTTTTGTATTGTACTATTTTCGCTCATGCTCAAGAATGATTTAATTCTTCGCGCTTCAAGAGGAGAAAAAACCGAACGCACACCTGTTTGGCTCATGCGCCAGGCAGGAAGAGTTTTGCCTGAATACAGAAAAGTTCGTGAGAAAGCAAAAGATTTTATTTCGTTCGTAAAAAACCCGGAACTCGCTGCAGAAGTTACCATTCAGCCGGTAGAAATTTTTGGCGTTGACGCTGCAATTATTTTTTCCGACATACTTGTAATCCCTGAAGCAATGGGTTTGCCTTATAAAATGATTGAAGCGAAAGGTCCGCTCTTTGAAAAAACTATTCGGACAAAAAAAGATATTGTCCAATTGCAAATCGCGCAAGGAGAAGATTTAAAATATGTAACTGACGCGATTAAAATTGCAAAGAAAAAATTAAACGGAAAAGTTCCGCTGATTGGTTTTTGCGGAGCGCCCTGGACAATTTTCGCTTACATGATTGAAGGAAGCGGAAGCAAAACTTTTTCGAAAGCGAAAAAATTTCTCTATACAGAACCGGAACTTTCACGGGCGCTTCTTGAAAAGATTACGGAGAGTTCGATTAATTATTTAAAAGCGCAGATTACTGCAGGCGCAGACCTCATTCAGATTTTTGATTCATGGGCGGGAATTTTATCTCCTGAAATGTATTCCGGGTTTTCGCTGAAATATATTTCTGAAATCTGCAATTCGATTTCTGAAGTTCCTAAAATTGTTTTTGCTAAAGATGCACACTTTGCAAGAAAAGAACTTTCAAAACTCACTTGCGAAATGATTGGACTCGACTGGACAATGGATATTTCAGAATCACGAAAACTCATAGGAGAAAACAAAACTTTACAGGGAAATGCCGACCCCTGCTTGCTGTATGCTGATTTCTCCGCCATAAAAAAAGAAACTAAAAAAATGCTTCGCGCTTTTGGACCCACACATCATATTGCAAATCTTGGTCACGGGCTTTATCCGGATACGGATGTTGACAAGGTGAAATGTTTTGTGAATACAGTGAAGGAATTCAGATTTTAATTTTCTTTCTCACAATTTCTCCAAAAGATTTTTTTCAATTTTACTTTCCAGCCAGGAAAGGATATCAAATTCCTCAAACGCTTTTTTCTCGAAGTCTGACAGAAAAAGTGTTTATCTCCAAGTAGTATTTGTATAACCTTATTGCAAATCCCTTTCGAAATGCCGGAGGGGATTTTTATTTTTCAGAAACCAAGGACTTCATTCACAAAAATAAGTTCTATTTTTCTTTTTGACTCAAACTCTCTTTCGAAAATCAGAATTTTAGAAACCGAAGAACCAACACTGCCATGTTCTTTCATTCGTTTATCTTCCAGCGGAAAACAATGCTCGCGGATTCTTTTTATTCCGTCTTCAAGTGTGGGAACTATTTTATTTACGCTCACCACAAAAATAACATGCTCGCTCGTGTATGCAATAGAAGGAATCTGGCTTCCCGATGCCGATGAATTCAGAATTTGCCCGCTTTCAGTAACTGCCTGCGCGCTCACAATAAAATATTCTGACAGCACGCTTTTCTTCCGTAAATCTTTTTGAATCGCTTTATCTTTTTCATTCACGATTTCTATTTTCAGATTTCTCCAGAGATGCCCGCTGATTTTAAATAATCTTTGAACCCAATTTGCTCCAGCGTTGTAGAACCTCCGGTCATCACTTCGGCTCCGGGCGGAATTAATTCTTTCAGAAGTTTTAACCCTTCAAATTTATTTTCCGCATAGTGCATAGTAATTCCTCTCAGCAAAAGCGAAGAGGATACTTTGTCAACTACTGCTTTTTCCGGCAGCGTTGTATAGTTTTTAGAAATTGTTTTTGTTTCCATACTACTGCTGAGTAAAATAGAATGCCTGTTAACTACTTATGCCTTATACCGTATACTTTTATTTCCTTTATTGTGTAGGTTTGTGCACACATGCTTCAAAAAGGAAACAAAAAAATTATTACCGCCTGGAGTTTTTATGACTGGGCGAATTCGGTTTACCCGCTTGTTATTACTTCCACCATTTTTCCAATCTACTATTTATCGGTTACAAAAAATGAAAATGGAAACGCAGTTCATTTTATAGGAAGAGAATACATTAATTCCACTTTGTATGATTACGCGCTTGCATTCGCTTACCTGGTTATTGCACTTATCTCTCCTCTCCTCTCGGGCATTGCCGATTACAGCGGAAGCAAAAAAAGATTCATGCAGTTTTTTTGTTATCTCGGTTCGCTCTCGTGCGCTGCCATGTATTTTTTTACGGGCTTGGAAAATTTATGGATTGGAGTTCTTACGGTCATTCTCGCCTGCATCGGCTATTCGGGAAGCATTGTTTTTTACAACGCGTATCTTCCTGAAATTGCCGAGCCAGAACATCACGACCGCGTGAGCGCAAAAGGTTTTGCCATGGGATATATTGGCAGTGCGCTTCTTCTCATTCTGAATTTAGCGATGGTGATGAAGCCGGAATTTTTCGGATTGGAAAACACCGCAACGGCTACGAGATTTTCTTTTCTCACCGTTGGCGCGTGGTGGATTTTATTCGCGCAGATTCCTTTTTATTATTTGCCGGATAATGTTTACGGGCACAAACCGGAAGGGCATTATCTCTTCAATGGTTATCTCGAATTGAAAAAGGTCTGGAATGAATTAAAACAGCATAAGCAACTCGCAAAATTTCTCTCCGCCTTTTTTGTTTATAACATGGGCGTGCAAACGGTGATGCTTGTTGCAACTCTTTTCGGAAGCAAGGAATTAAAACTGGAATCTTCGCAACTCATCATTGTAATTCTTGTCATACAATTTGTCGCAATCGCAGGCGCATATTTATTTTCTTTCGTCTCAGGAAAAAGAGGAAATATTTTTACGCTGAAGTCCGCGACAATTATCTGGATTGGAGTTTGCATTGCCGCTTACTTCACCTATACGGCCAATCATTTTTATATTCTCGCAGGAATTGTCGGGCTGGTGATGGGAGGAATTCAATCTCTTTCGCGTTCCACCTATTCCAAAATGCTTCCCGAAACGGAAGACCACGCAACTTATTTTTCCTACTATGATGTTACCGAAAAACTTTGCATTGTCTGCGGAATGGGATTGTTTGGATTGCTTGAACAACTTTCCGAAAGCATGCGCAATCCGATTCTTGCCTTGGTTTTATTTTTTGTTGTCGGATTTATTTTACTTTTGAGAATACCAAAACAAATATGATAGTTGACATATTTATTCCCTGTTTCATTGACCAGCTTCACCCAAATGTTGGGCTGAACATGGTAAAAGTTTTAGAAAAACTCGGCTGCGGAATAAATTACAATCCTGAACAAACCTGCTGCGGACAGCCTGCTTTCAATGCAGGTTATTGGGATGAAGCTCGCGAGGTGGGAGAAAAATTCATCAAGGAATTTCAGAATGACAGATACATTGTTTCTCCTTCGGCATCGTGTGTGGGGTATGTAAAAAATTATTATCCGGAAATGTTTCACAACTCCACTATGCACAATGCTTACAAGCAAGTGCAGCGGAATATTTTTGAGTTCTCAGATTTCCTGGTAAATGTTCTGAAGATTACAAATCTTGGCGCATCGCTGAAAGGAGTTGCAACGTATCATGATTCCTGTTCTGCGCTGCGCGAATACGGAATCAAGCGCGAGCCGAGAACGTTGCTTGAAAAAGTTCGCGGACTGGAACTCCGCGAAATGAAAGATACGGAAACCTGCTGCGGATTTGGCGGAACTTTCTCCGCAAAGTTTGAACCCATTGCCGTGGGAATGGCAGAGCAAAAAGTGAAGAACGCTTTGGAAGTTCATGCCGAATATATTATTTCCACCGATATGTCCTGTCTGCTGCATCTTGACTCTTACATCAAAAAGCAAAAACATAATATGAAGGTGATGCACATTGCGGATGTTTTAGTTTCCGGTTGGGAATAGCCGCCACTAATTACACTAATTGACACGAATTTTTTATGAAACAACTTTTGGAAAATCACACTGCTTACAATCTCTGGGCGAACACGCGCATAACAGATTTACTAAAAAATAATTCTTCTCTTCTCGACAAAGAAGTGAAAAGCAGTTTTCCTTCGCTGAGAAAAACAATGTATCACATTTGGGGTGCGGAAGAATTATGGTGGAAGCGTTTGCACGGTGAATCACTCTCAAAAGTTCCTGCGATGGACTTTACAGGAAGTTTTGAGGAAGCGGCAAATAATTTTCTTTCCCTTTCAAAAAATTTTACAGAGCATATAAAAACAAAAGATGAAAACTATTTGCAGACAAATTGCGCTTACAAAGACACGCGGGGAAATTCTTACACCCAGCCATACTGGCAAATGATTTTTCACTGCATGAACCACAGCACGTTTCACCGCGGGCAAATCATCACCATGCTGAGGGAATTGGGTATTACAACAATTCCCGCTACCGACATGATTGTTTACTTTAGAGAATCTAAATAGGATTATCTCGGAATCTTTATCTTCGCCCATTATTCTTTTTACATGAAAAAAACTATTCTTCTTTTCCTTTTTAATTTTTCCTTTTTAATTTTTAATTTCTCCCAGGTGTACCGCTCCGCTGCAAATTCCTATTACTGGAAAAACCGTAAGCCCTTCGAAGGTTACTGGCAGCAGGATGTGCATTATAAAATTTTTGCGAAGGTGGATGAGAAGACCGATATTGTGAGCGGCAACGAAGAACTCACGTACTACAATAATTCTCCCGACACGCTTCGCTTTGTTTATTTTCATTTATACCAGAATGCTTTTCAGCCGGGTTCTTACTTTGATAAGATGACGAAAGAAAACGGAGTGAAACCAAAATACGGTCATTACGAAGCGCAGGGGAAAAATGAAGTAATCGAAAATCTTTTTGTGGGCAGCGAGCCCGCGAAGATGGAACTCGACAACACGATTCTGAAAGTTTATTTGCCCGAGCCGCTTTTGCCGAATGATTCAGATAAATTCCAGATTGTTTTTAAATCCTATTTTGATTCGGGCACGCAGCGCAGAAGAATGAAAATGTTTAACAGTTTTCCAAACAAACATTACGATGGCGTGCATTGGTATCCGCGCTTATGCGTTTACGATAGAAAATTCGGATGGGAAACCGACCAGCACATGGAAAAAGAATTTTACGGTGACTTCGGAACGTATGATGTGGAAGTGAACTTCGCAAACAATTATATTGTGGAAGCTACAGGGGATTTGCTGAACCGCAGCGAAGTTCTTCCCGATGAACTCAGAAAAAAATTAGACATCAGCAATTTTAAATCGAAGCCGATGTTCTCTGCGCCTTCGGTAATTATTCCGTATGACTCCACAGAAAAATCGCGCAAGACGTGGAAGTATCACGCCATCAACGTTCACGATTTTGCTTTCACTGCCGACCCGACTTACAGAATCGGTGAATCGGAATGGAACGGAATAAAATGTATCGCGCTCGCACAAGAGGGTGTTGCTGCGCGCTGGCAGAATGCTGCCGATTACACAGCGAAAATTATTAAAACCTATTCGGAAGATTTCGGAATGTACGCGTATCCGAAAATGGTGGTTGCCGATGCGCGCGATGGAATGGAATATCCCATGCTCACGCTCGATGGCGGCTGGGATCCGAACTACCGCGATTTATTTACGCACGAAGTCGGGCATAATTGGTTTTTCGGAATGGTGGGAACAAATGAAACCTACCGCGCGTTTATGGACGAGGGCTTCACGCAGTTTCTCACTTGCTGGAGTTATGAAAAAATTGACGGGCAAAAAAGAATTCAAACTCCGTCCGCTTCAAAATATGTGGAACGGTTTTCAAATACGGATTACGTACGCAACTCAGAAGTTTATCTTCCTTACATGATTGACGCCATTCACGGGGAAGAAACAAATATCAGCCGCCACTCGAATGATTTCAACACCGCGCTTCGTCATGGTGGCGGATACAGACAAGTTTATTTTAAAACTGCTGTTATGCTTTACAATCTTCAATATGTTTTGGGCGATGAATTATTTCTGAAAGCCATGCAGCATTACGTGAGCCAGTGGAAAATTGCGCATCCGTATCCGGAAGATTTCCGCAACTCAATTATTCAGTTCACGCACGTGGACTTGAATTGGTTTTTTGATGAGTGGCTGGAAACATCCAAGACGATTGACTATGAAATTGAATCCGTGAAGCAAACAAAAAATCCCGGAGAATATAAAATTACGTTCGAGCGGGAAGGACAATTGCAAATGCCTATTGACTTTGTTGTGATTGCAAAAAATGATTCCGTTCATAAGTTTCATATTCCGAATACATGGTTCGTGAAGAAAACAGACGCAACTGTTTTGCCGAAATGGTATGGCTGGGATAAAATTCAACCAACTTACGAAGCCGTTGTGAAAATTCCTTCGGGCATCAAGCAGGTGATTATTGACCCGAGCGAGCGACTTGCCGATGTGGACATGCGCAACAATAAATTTCCCATGGAGGTTTCTTACAACTTCGATTCAAAAATTAATAATCCTCCCGACTGGACGCAGTATGAAGTTTTCACCCGCCCCGATGTGTGGTATAATTCATTTGATGGCGTGAAAGCCGGAATTCACATCAACGGAAATTTTATGAACTACTACGATGCGTTTGACGCAAACTTCTGGATTAACTCCGGGCTTGCGCAGGGAAAAGTTGATTCTACCATCAGCAGAAATGCATTCAACAATGTTTCTTACCGGTTGAATTATAAAACTTCCACAGACAAGTTTGTGAAAAATTCTTCCGTGAATATTTCTATAAAACATCTGGACGGACTGAATGCTTACTCCGCAGGTTTTGAAAAGCGCGATAAAAATAATCTGAACCGCGTGTATGGGTTTTTCAAATCCATGATTCGCCAGCGCTACGAAGACCGCGCGTATCTTTTATTCCCCGATGAATGGGATAACGGAATGCTGAACAACACCATCAATCTTGGCTATGAGCATAATTACAATTATAGTTGGGGAACAGGAAAAATAAATCTAGACTTGCGTTCTTCAACCTTAATGAGTGATTACGATTATGCGAACGCGCATTTAACCGTTGTAAATAAAAATCGTCTCGGAAAAAAATTAAACTGGAACACGCGCTTCTTTGTTCAGTATGGAACAGGAAAAAATTCTCCGAAGGAATCCGCGCTTTATCTCGCAGGCGCAAACCCGGAAGAATTGATGGAAAATAAATTCACGCGCTCGCGCGGATTTTTTCCCGATGAGTGGATGGGGTATGGCGCAAACGTAAATCATTTTCAGATGGGAGGAGGATTAAACCTGCGCGGATACGCGGGTTATCTTGCTCCGCAGGAAGATGCAAACGGAAATATAAAATTTGTTTACCGCGGAAATTCGGGAGCAGCGTTCAACACCGAACTGGAGTTTGACCAATTGTTCAAATTCATTCACATCACCGATCAGAACGGAATTATCAAATGGGCGCAGAAAACTTTTAAGTTGAACACGTATTTGTTTGGAGACGTTGGCGTGCTGAATTATAATTCTTCGTCTGAGAATTTAAAACTTGCCGACTTCCGCGCAGATGCGGGCGCAGGCGCAGCGCTCACCATAAAAAAATGGGGACCGCTTCAAAAAGTTGACCCGCTCACCATTCGCTTCGATTCTCCGTTCTTCTTAAACAGAATTCCTGCCGTGGAAACAAATTACACTGCGTTCAGATGGATGATTGGGGTGAGCAGAACTTTTTAATTCATCTTCTTCAACTGCGTTCCGTACATAATAATAAAAGCGGCAGTAAAGATTGCGTTGATTCCAACTGCGAGAATGGAAAGCCAATTTACTCCCATAAAAACAAATGGCATGAGTGTCCAGAGAATTTGCGCGGTGGTATAAAAAAGAAATCCCGCTTTCTTAACATTCCACATCATCCAAACGCCAATCACACTCATAGTAGCAAGTAATATCGTAGAGAGAATCATCACCGTCCAGTGCTGCGACATCCGCTCAAGCATTGCCATAATATCATTCATCATTCCGGAAAGTGCGGGCGGAGCATTGGAGTAATCATTCATGCTTTGCGTCTGCTTTATGATTTCAATATAGGTCTCCATGAAGTTCGGCATTAACAGAGAAGGAATATTGAAAAGAATATTCAATCCTCCGTTTATAAAACTTAAAATGCAAAGCACTGTGAGAAAAGTGCTGCGTTGGTTGGGAATTGTTTCCATGAGAATTTTTTATTTGGAACTGAGTAATTCTTCTTTCAGATTTTCCTGCACAGGTTCTTTTCCCAGCCAAATTCCGAAAACAGCTTTCTTGAAATCAAGTCCGTCAATTTCTGCTTTTGATTTTCCGTTTTTGTAAATGGAAACTTTTTCTCCTGTGTAAACAATGTCAAACACATCGGTCTTTTTTATTTCTTCGCTGAAGGCGCTTTTGAATTTTGCAATCTGGTCTGAGAATTTTTCCGGATGCCCGTCCGTTGATTTTTTAAAACCTTCATCCACCGCTTCCGTCATTCTTGAACTTGTAATCAACCCCGATACAATGCAAATGCGGATTGCCATGGAAGAATTCGCGTCAATAATTTTTTGCGCGTCTTTATTTTTCTCTGTAAGATAAAGACCCGCCACGTACATATCCATCCAGAATTTTTCACGCGTGCCGCCACCGTTCAGAACCAGTTTATCTTTTCCGGCAGTGTAGGTATCGGAAAAAATTATTCCATTTATTTTTGTCTGCGCTTGTGCAAAGAAAGAAAGGACTAATAAAATTCCGAAGAAAAAAGATTTTAGTTTCATGGTGGTATGATTGTTTAAGCAAAAATAGAAAAACTGCCATACAATTTGATTCGTAAATTCGTAAAAGATTCGTTATCCGTACCCCATGAAGAAGATTGCCGTATTCACTTCCGGAGGCGATGCGCCCGGCATGAACGCCTGCATCCGCGCGGTGGTGCGCACTGCCATCTTTCATAAACTCGAAGTGGCTGGAATCACGCGCGGCTTCGATGGAATGATAAACAATGAATTCATTCCGCTGCAAACAAAATCGGTGGCGAATATTATTCAGCGCGGAGGAACCATTCTGAAAACCGCACGCAGCGAAGAATTTTTAAAACTTGATGGAAGAAAAAAAGCAAAAGCCAATCTTGAGAAGAATGAAATTGATGGCGTAGTGGCAATTGGCGGTGACGGAACTTTTCGCGGAGCTCTTGAGTTCTCTAAGATTTGTTCAATTCCTTTTGTCGGCTGCCCGGGAACAATTGATAACGATTTGTACGGCACAGATTTTACGATTGGCTATGACACCGCGATTAATACGGTCATAGAAGCCGTAGATAAAATCCGCGATACCGCGGAAAGTCACGATAGATTATTTTTTGTGGAAGTGATGGGAAGAGATGCAGGGCTGATTGCGCTGCGCAGCGGAATCGGTTCGGGCGCGGAAGCCATTTTAATTTCGGAAGCGAAAACGGACTTCAACAAACTTATCAAGCATCTTAAAGAAGGAAGAAAAGACAAGCACTCAAAAATTGTTATTGTTTCAGAGCAAAAAGGAACAGGAAGTGTTTTGAAAATTGCAGAGAAAGTGAAAAAAGAAATTTCTTCTTATGACATTCGCGTTTCGGTACTAGGGCATATTCAGCGTGGAGGAAATCCATCGTGCATGGACAGGGTAATTTCATCGCGCATGGGATTCACGGCAACAGAAGCATTGCTCGAAGGAAAAAAAAGCGTGATGATTGGAATCATCAACAATAAAATTGTTTACACCCCTTTCAAAAAAGCGGTGAAGCACTTAACAGGAATTCAGCCGGATTTGGAAAAGATGATGCGCATACTCGCGCTGTGAATCAATACGCTTTTTCTGCAGCCGCTCCCGTTTTTTCTCGCGCCCATTCGTGGAAAGGAATCAATTCGTGCGAAAGAAATTCCCATTTGCAGTTGCCGCCCGAAAGTTCTTTCAGCAGCGGCTCTGTATTTTTTCCGAATGAAAAACCTTTGCGCTCCGCCCTGCTTAATGCGTGCAGGATGACGGCATGGCGCGGGTTTGCTCTTTGCTTATTGCGCTGAAGAAATTTTTTTAAACTCTTCACTTCCCGCATGGCTTCATGGCTTTGTAATTTTTACCGCGCATGAATGAATACAACTCAAAAAACTTAAGATAGTACTTTACAGAATCTGATTTTGTTTTCTCCGCCAGCAGGTTGAGTTCGCGGATTGCTTTTTTCAGAAACGCATTTACCTTTTGTTCGCCCGCGGCATTTTTTTCTGAAACAAAAATCAGTTTATAGTAATAGTCATTTGCTTTTGCTTGCGCACGCTCGCATTCCTTATAAAATTCCGCTTTGGAAACAATTTTAGTAAACTCTTTCTCGCCTTCCCTGAAAGCATACCTCCATTTTTTAATGTCAAGATGTTCTGCGAGCGCTCCGTATAATTCATATTTCCTGCACTCGGCAATAATGTCATCAATCAGTTCGCGGGCAATTACAAGTTTGGTGTTTGAAAAATAGAGCAGGCGTGACTGGATGGATTTCTTTTTCACGCGGAAGGCGGCATAATCCAACTCATCGAGTTTTTCTTTTTTCTCTTCGTTGAGTTCAATGCAAAGGGCATCGAGGATTTTTGTTTTCAGCCGGTACTGAAGTTTGCGGAGGGGTTCTTCTTTTTCCCAAGCGGTTCCGTATAAATAAATGCAGGAGTCCTTTTCCGAAGGGCATTCTTTTTTCTGCAGCAGGTAATCAAAAAGTTTAGAGGCGAAGGTTTCGTCCCGTTCGGGGCATAAAAAGTTCAGGTAGGTTTTTACAACGCCTATTTCCCCGCCCGATAAATTATGCGCCAACTCATAAAGTGAATTCATGCAGCAGTAAGTTAAGGGGACATTCAAAGATGAATATTATTAACAATATATTGATAAATAACAGAATCTTTTTAAGGAATAAGGAAAATAAGGGCATAGGGTATACGGGATTCAGCTGTGATGGAATTTTTTTCTCCCATTCTTCCATCCTTCCTTTTTACTCCGCCCTCCAGTCAATCTCTTCCATTCCTTCGTGCCTGAGAAACTCATTTGCTTTCGAAAAATGTTTGCATCCAAAAAATCCTGAATGAACAGAGAAAGGCGAAGGGTGGGGCGCTTTCAGAACATGATGCTTGGATTTGTCTATCAGAATTTCTTTCGCCTGCGCAAATCTTCCCCAGAGAAGAAACACCAGTCCTTTTCTTTTTTCTGAAAGCGCGCGAATGGCGGCATCTGTAAAATTTTCCCAGCCCTGCTTTTGGTGAGAGCCGGCTTGGTTTGCGCGCACGGTTAGTGTGGCGTTCAATAATAATACTCCTTGCTTTGCCCAATTCTCAAGGTTGCCTGTTTTCGGAATGGGAATCCCCAAATCATCGTGCAGTTCTTTGAAAATATTCTGAAGCGAAGGTGGCTGCTGAATTCCATGGCTCACTGAAAAGCATAACCCATTTGCCTGCCCTTGCCCGTGATAAGGGTCTTGCCCGAGAATAACCACCTTTACCTTATTAAAAGGCGTATCATTGAAACAAGCAAAAATTTTTGATGCGGGAGGATAAATAATATGCTTTTTTTTCTCTTCAACAAGAAATTCTTTTAATATTTTGAAATAATCACTCTTAAATTCTTCCTGAAGAACTTCTTTCCATGATTCTTCAATAACAGGGTTTATTTTGTTGTTAATATTTTCTTTACTATTTATTGAAACCTTTTCTTCCATATTGCCGTATTAGCAGGGCAAAATTAACAACAAGTTATTTCTGTTAGTAAAAATGAAGACAAAACTTTTTGCCTATTTCCAGGAAAACACTACTTTTGTTTCACAATTAAGGTTTGGTACAAAGTTTGCCTTGCGTCTGACAAACAAATCTAAACATTAAGTAATCAAAGTTAAAACATGAAAAAATTATTCGCCCTCATTGCCACCGTAATGCTGTTTGTCATCATTCTTTCTTCCTGCAAGAGCCACGAACTCTGCCCTGCTTACGGAAAAGCAAATGCTAAAACTCATTCCGAGAAACAGGTTTAACCTTTTTAATTTATTTATCACCCGCTTTCAGTAATGGAAGCGGGTTTTTTGCTTTATATCAGGATGCAGACTTTTCGCAACCGGGCAATTGACGGCAGTGCGTTCCAGCAAGTCCTTTTCTTTTTGAGAATATTTGTTCGCAGGAAAAAACATATCCACATAAATTTCTGAAACCCTGCGAGGGCTTTCTGCCATCACTTTGAGAATTTCCACTTTTGTTCCATCTATATTAATATTATTTCTTCGGGCAACAATTCCCATCACCGTGAGCATGCAGGTGCCGAGCGATGTAGCAAGCAAATCGGTAGGCGAAAATGCCTCGCCTTTTCCATTGTTATCCACCTGGGCATCGGTAATCACCTGCTGTCCGGATTTCTGATGCGTTAAAACGGTTCGCAATTCGCCTTTATAAACAACTTCAGATGTATGCATTGGGTTGGTGTAATTTTTGTACTCAAAATTAAAATTATTCCGCCAGGTTTTGTACATTTGTTTAGAAGATTCAGGAATGAAAAGAATTGCTCCGATATTTTTTTCGCTATTCTCCCTCGTGCTTTGCGCGCAGGATAATATTGTTTCCGGAATAAATACTCCCGTAAAACAAAATGACGATGTGCAATTGCTTTACCGCAACGAACGCGAGTTTGGCGGTGTGCTTCATTCTTCGGGATGGGGATTTAATTACCGCAGGGGAAAGCACATTACCGGCTATAAAAAACGCACGTATGAATTTGAAATGGTAGGGCTGCGTCATCCAAAAGAAATAAAATCGCAGGTGGGAGATTTCAGCACAAAAGGATATTTTTATGGAAAACAATTTACGGTTACACTTCTGCGTGGCGGCTATGGAATTCATAAAGTAATTGCCGGCAAAAGCGACAGGCGC
The DNA here is from genome assembly GCA_016195025.1 of Bacteroidota bacterium. Classification (NCBI taxonomy): domain Bacteria; kingdom Pseudomonadati; phylum Bacteroidota; species Bacteroidota bacterium. Next base: position 113,997 of record JACQAL010000060.1, read on the forward strand.
GGAGTGGAATTGCGGTTGGTTACCATTGGCGGTCCGGTGCTGGCGCTTGCAAAACCTGTTTACCTCACCATCTGGTATCCGCAAGATAATTCTTCTTACGGTGACTCTAAATTTGAAAGATACGACCCGTACAATCCCATGCATAAGCCGGTTGACCAGGGAGGAAACATTGTTGGGCGCGCGTCTTATTTTCATGGCATTGGTGAAATGAATTTTTTTCCGGGCGCATTTTTCAAACTCGGGCTTAGTTTCGAGCATTCAAATGTGGATGACGATATTAAACTTTTTGAAACCGGAATTACCGTGGATGCTTTTTATAAAACTATTCCCATTATGGCTACTGCAAAAAACAACCAGGTATATGTGAATGTTTATCTGAATATCATGTTCGGAAAGAAATGGTTTTAATCTTCGAAAAATGTTTCATCCCTATGGGACGAAATCCGAAAATTACGAAAAGCATTTCCTAAAATTTATTTGTGTCTGAAATTCTTGAACCTCGTGCAAAAAAACCCGATTGGCTTCGGGTAAAACTTCCCACCGGAAAAAATTATCTGCACGTTCGAAAATTAGTTGACACCCATAAACTCCACACCATTTGCGAAAGCGGCAACTGCCCGAACATGGGCGAATGCTGGGGAGCGGGCACCGCCACCTTCATGATTCTTGGAAATGTTTGCACGCGCTCGTGCGGTTTTTGCGCAGTGGCGACCGGAAAACCTTCTGCAGTAGATAAAGCAGAACCCATGCGTGTTGCAACTTCCGTGAAATTGATGAACGTGAAGCATTGCGTAATTACTTCGGTGGACAGAGATGATTTGCCCGATGGAGGTTCTGAAATTTGGGTGGAAACTATTCGCGCAGTCAGAAAAATTTCTCCGCAAACAAAATTTGAAACGCTCATTCCCGATTTCAAAGGAATAAAGGAAAACATGGACGTGGTTTTTGCAGAAAGACCTGATGTACTTTCTCATAATCTGGAAACAGTATCCAGATTAACAAAACAAGTGCGGGTGCAGGCGAAGTACGAGAGAAGTTTGGAAGTTCTCAGGCGCGCCAAAGAATTTAATCTTCGGACAAAATCAGGAATTATGCTTGGCTTGGGCGAAACCGAAAAAGAAATTTTAGAAACGATGGATAATTTGCGCAGTGCCAATGTGGATGTGCTCACGCTCGGACAATACCTTCAGCCCACCAGGCAGCATTTACCGGTAAAAGAATTCATTCACCCGGAAATTTTTTCCCGCTATAAAGAAATCGGCTTATCAAAAGGTTTTCGCTATGTGGAAAGCGGTCCGCTGGTGCGTTCTTCTTATCATGCCGAACGCCACGTGTTATAATCTTTTTTTAGTTCTTAAACATTGAAAGCAGCTGCGCGAGTTTCGGCTTAAGGTCTTTGCGACTAACAATCATATCGAGGAAACCGTGCTCTAACAAAAATTCGGATGTCTGAAATCCTTTCGGCAAATCTTTCTTGATGGTTTCTTTGATTACGCGCGGTCCGGCAAAACCAATGAGCGCGCCCGGCTCTGCAAGATTCAAATCACCGAGCATGGCATACGAAGCAGTAACTCCGCCTGTCGTTGGGTCGGTCATCAAGGAGATGAAAGGAATTTTTTCATCGGCAAGCAGCGTGAGTTTGGCAGAAGTTTTTGCCAGTTGCATAAGTGAGTAAGCGGCTTCCATCATTCTTGCTCCACCCGATTTTGAAATTATCATGAACGGGATTTTATTCTCTACGCAATAATCAATCGCCAGGGAAATTTTTTCTCCCACCACCGAACCCATGCTTCCTCCTATGAAAGAAAACTCCATGCAGGAAACCACTAAATCATGTCCTTCCACTTTTCCAACTCCGGTAGTAAGCGCGTCTTTCAGCCCGGTTTTCTTTTGCGATTCAATGAGCCGGTCGGAATATTTTTTTGTGTCGGAAAAATGAAGCGGGTCGGCAGAAGAAAGTTCCGCGTTCAATTCTATAAACTCACCGCCATCAAAAATAATTTCGAAATATTCACGCGAGCCGATTCGCTCATGATAGCCGCAATCCAAACACACATAAGAATTTTTTGCGTGTTCATCAGCCGGGCGAATCTTCTTGCAGTTAGAACATTTATGCCAGAGTCCTTCCTTGGTTTCTCTTTTTTCTTTCGTGCGGGTGGTTATCCCCTTTGCTATTCTTTTATACCAAGACATAAGACATAAGTTTTTGCAATGCCTGGTTACGAATTACTAATCTGAAACGAATATAACGAATAAGAACTTAACGGTTGATTTGTAAAATTCGCAAAAAGATTCGTTAATTCGTTACCAGGAAATTTATGCAATTGTGATTTCTTTATTCGAATACACATCCTGAATCGCATTCAGCAAAGCAATTCCGTCTTTCATCGGTTTCTGAAATGCTTTACGTCCGGAAATCAAACCGTGACCGCCTGCGCGTTTGTTAATCACTGCAGTGGTAACGGCTTCCGCCAAATCGCTCGCGCCTTTTGATTCTCCGCCTGAATTGATTAAACCGATTCTTCCCATGTAACAATTCGCCACCTGATAACGGCATAAATCAATCGGATTGTCGGTGGTGAGTTCGGAATAAACTTTTGCATTTGTCTTTCCGAAATTCAAAGCGGTGAATCCTCCGTTGTTTGTCGGAAGTTTTTGCTTGATAATATCCGCCTGAATAGTTACACCCAAATGATTTGCCTGTCCGGTTAAATCGGCAGCGTTGTGATAATCGGTTCCGTCTTTTTTGAAAGCGGAATTTCTCAGGTAGCACCAGAGCACCGTTGCCATTCCCAATTCATGCGCTCGCTCGAATGCATTTGCAATTTCGGTAATCTGCCTTGAAGATTCGGGAGAACCGAAATAAATGGTTGCGCCCACAGCGGCAGCGCCCATGTTGTATGCGCTTTCCACCGTTCCAAAAAGAATCTGGTCGTATTTATTCGGATAAGAAAGAAATTCGTTATGATTAATTTTTACGATGAACGGAATTTTGCCTGCATATTTCTTCGCCACCATTCCGAGCACTCCGAAAGTGGAAGCCACCGCGTTGCAGCCGCCTTCCACAGCAAGTTTTACAATATTCTCCGGGTCAAAGCAGGCAGGGTTGGGTGCGAAAGATGCGCCTGCAGAATGTTCAATGCCCTGGTCAACGGGAAGAATGGAAAGATAACCGGTGCCGGATAATCGCCCGTGATTGTAAATCATGTTCAGGTTATCCATCACCTTGCCGCTGCGGTTGGAGATGGAAAAAATCCTTTCTACAAAATCTTTTCCCGGCAAGTGAATTGTTTCTTTTGGAATTCCCTTGCAGGTATGATTCAGAAGTTTGCCGGCATTGGCGCCAAGAAGTTCAGCAAGTTTGGAAGAAGCCACTGCGGTGCTCATTGTTAAAATCTGTGGTTAGAGGTTAAACATAGGGAAGCAAATGTAGAAATTATTATGAACATTCCTCTATTGAAAACAGAACAAAGCGGTTAATGTTCAGGATTCTTTCTTCTGCTAATTTATCGGAATGAAAAAGGCGTGCCCGTATATTGCTTTGCTGGTTATTTCCTTTTTACTTTCCTGCACTGTGAAAAAAAGCGCTGTGAACGGTTCTTCTTCTCTTCAGAAAAAATATTCCTCGCTGCTGGGCGTGAGCGAAAAAGAAATTTCAGATATAAAACTTTATTCGTTTGTTGACGATTGGGCGGGCGCGCCTTACCAGTACGGTGGAAAAAGCAAAAGCGGCATTGATTGTTCGGGCTTTGTTTCCGCTCTTTACAAAAATGTTTACGGAAAAGAGTTCAGCGGCTCTGCGGAAAGCATGTGCAGGCAATGCAGAAAAATTTCTTCGGCTGCATTGCAGCAAGGCGATTTGGTTTTCTTCAACATTGACTCAAACGGTATTTCGCATGTTGGAATTTATTTGCAGAACAACAAATTCGTTCATGCTACTGTAAAGGGAGGCGTGATGATTAATGATTTGAACGAAACTTATTACCGCAAAACATTTGAAAGCGCGGGAAGAATGAAATAAAGGAACCTCTAAAAACCGGAAGGATGGAATGGGACAAATTGCCCTTTTTCGGACATTTCCCTATGAAATTTCTTTTGAAAAAAGTTTGAAAAGCAGGGCTGAAATCAGCGGGGAGAAGAAGTTATTTGCTCAGAATTATTTTCTTTGAAATGATTCCTTCGCTTGTGCCGATGCGCAGAAAATAAATTCCTTCGGGTTGAGCGGATAAATCAATGGTGAGATTCCTCGCTC
>JACQAL010000061.1 GCA_016195025.1 Bacteroidota bacterium
CAAAAATTGTATAGCCATATCCGTGTAACGAAACAATAGTGTATAACTATTCCAGTAAAACCAATCACAACTGTATAGTTATTTTAGTAAAGGTCACCTTGCACGGATTTCGGAGGATTAGGGACGATTGCGGAGAACCGCGGGGAAATTACGGGATGTGTCTTTTAATTTGTCTTTACTAAACTAAATCCCGCCTCCCAAAATCCCGGACGCATTACTGATGGATACACATTGCTGAATCTTTTGTGAATGGCAATCCGTTCAGTTGGCGCCCAAAGAAAAATAATGGGTACTTCATCATATAAAATTTTTTGAAAACGCTTGTACATGATTGCCCGTTTATTTTCATTCAATTCAGTTCGTATGGAGTCAATAACTGCATCGCATTCCGCATTGCAAAAGTTAGTATAATTTGCTCCTTTATTGTTTGTTGATTCGCTATGAAATGTTTGTTTGAAATCATCAGGAGTTGGACCGGAAAGCAACTGACCCGTTGTTAAATCAAACTCGTGGTTTTTACATCGCTGAATGTAAATTGCAAATTCAACACTGATTATATTTACTTGTATGCCTATTTTTTTTGCTTCCTGCTGAAACATCAAAGCGATTGATTTTCGCTCATCCGATTCTGCATTGTACAAAAAATCAATAATGAATTCGGTATGCTTTCCATCAATAATCTTATCAAGTGTTTCGTCTCCATTTGTATTTTTCCATCCTGATTCTTCCAAAAGTTTTTTTGTTTTACCAATATTATAATCGTAAGGCACAAGTTCACTGTTGTATTCTTTTTTCTTTGAAGGATGAACAGGTCCAATCACGCGCTGTGCCTGTCCGTATTTGATTGCTTGAATCATTTTATCTACATCTACAAGATGAACTAATGCCTGCCGGGTAAGTTTATCTGCAAGCAAAGGATTTTTTGTGTTGATAGCAATATAACTGTATGCATACATCATTGGATTATAGGCATTGAAGTTTTCTGTGAACTTTTCAGAATTATTTAGTTCAACAAAATCTTTTGACTTGATAGAATTCATTACATCAAGATTTCCTGCCTTTAGCGAAACAATGGCGGTTGTTTGGTCTTTGATGATTTGATAAATAAGTTTGTCGGGATATGCTTCAAAGTAACAGTTTTCTTTTTCTAATTTATCTCCCCACCAGTTTTCTTTTTTTTCGAGAACAATTCTTTCATTGGTTTTCCACTGCGAAAATTTATACGCTCCGCTCCCGCTGATAAACCCAGGGTCGCGCATTCTTTTTTCTGAATTGAAATCACCGGCAAACTCTTTCATCTTCTCATTCTTTTTTAATTTTTCTCCTTCTTCAGCAATTTGTTTCAGGGTAAAATTTCTCATCAATCTTTTCGGGTCATAAAAATATTCAGGGATAATAGGAGCATCCGCGCTCGCGGCTTCAGCGAGAAAATAAATTTTGTTGGATATAATTGTAAACTTAAGCGGGTCCTCTGCATAAAGTTTGAAATCACTTATGAAATCAAAATAAGATTTTGCATTTTGATTATTTACCAGCGGACATTTAACCGTCTTGAAAGTAAACTCAACATCTTTTGCAGTAACAGGCGTTCCGTTATCCCAACGCGCTTCTTTGCGAAGGTGATAAGTGATTAACATTTTTCCATCTGAAGTTTTTTCTACTTGCGGACGGCTTTCGGAAAGAACAGGAACAAAGTTTTCAGGTTGGCGATAATCCACATCCATCAGCCGCTGAAAAATATGATTGATAATTTGCCCTGACTTGGAATCAGAATAATTGATTGGGTTGAGCATTTCGGGCGCAGCGAGCAAATGAACAACAACTTCATTTCTGTTTTTAAAATTATTGTTACAGGAGAAAAAAATCAAAACGAAGAATGCTGAGGATATGAGGAAGGGAAAGCGCATAGAAAAAAATCTTCTGCAAAGAAACAACAATAACAATTATCTCAGCAGCGTAACTGTTCCTTGCTTTGTTTCATCTTTTCCGCTGAGGAAAACTGCGTGAAGATAATAAGCGAACACTGCCGTTTGCGCGGGCTTTCCATTCACATTTCCATCCCATCCGTTTGCGGGATTTGTTGAACGAAAAACTTCCTGCCCCCATCGGTTGTAAATAATAAATTCCATTTCTTTGATGCAACTATTCCGCACATACAGCACATCATTCTTTGTATCGCCATTGGGAGAAAAAGCGTTTGGCACGAAAAGTTCTCCGCAATTTATTTCCACATAAACTGTAACCGGAACAACATCGCAGCAGCCATTCGCATCGCAAATAAAAACTGTGTACGTGGTGGTAACTGTCGGACTCACCGTAATTATGCTTGCAGTGCTTCCATTGCTCCACGAATAATTTGTGCCGCCCGATGCGGTGAGCGTTGCGCTTCCTCCTAAATTGATTGTATCGGATGGAGGAATAATATTTCCCGATGGATTCGGATTCACAATAACCGTAATGCTCGTATCGTCTGCGCAGATTCCGTTGGAAACAATCACGGAGTAAGTTGTCGTTGCGGTTGCTGTGGCAGTGATGGAAGAAGTAGTTTGCCCTGTGTTCCATGAATAAGAATTTCCTCCGGATGCGGTGAGTGAAATAGTTTGCCCTGCGCAGAGCGGACTATTTCCAAAAATATTTGCAACGGGAGCAGAAGTTGGAGAAACTGTTTGCGTTGAAATGCCCGTGCATCCATTCGCATTTGTTCCGATTACAGAATAAGTTCCTGCAGTTGTAACGATGATGGAAGAAGTTGTTGCGCCATTGCTCCACGAATAATTATTTCCACCGCTTGCCGTAAGCGTTACCGCGCTTCCATTGCAAATCAAATTTATTCCGCTGATAATTATTGCGGGAGAAGGGAAAACAGTTGCAGTAGCAGCGGCAGAAGCAGAGCATCCGTTTACATCCGTAACCGTAACTGAATAATTTGTTGTGGAAGTTGGAGAAATAATAATTGAAGAAGAAGTCGCTCCTGTGTTCCACGAATAATTTATTCCTCCGCTTGCCGTAAGCGTTTCGCTCGCGCCTGAACAAATTGTGTTTGCACCGGTGATAGAAACATTCGGCAGAGGATTTACATTGACTACGAAAGTTGCTGTTCCTGTGCACCCGCTGGCGTTTGTAGCAATGACCGAATAAGTGGCAGTGGCAGTAGCAGCGGCAGTAATTGAAGTGGTTGTTGCTCCTGTGTTCCACGAATAATTTATTCCACCGCTCGCGGTGAGCGTTGCATTTTGCCCCAAACAAATTATTGAATTGCCGGAAATGGTTGCAGTGATTGCTCCAACTGTTACAGCAACTGTTGCTGAGTTAGTGCAACCATTCACATTCGTTGCAATCACTGTGTAAGTTGTGTTCGCGGTAGGAGTTACTATAATACTTGAAGTGGTTTGTCCAACAGGAATCCAACTATAAGAATTTCCTCCGCTTGCGGTTAGCGTTGCGCTTTGTCCGTTGCAGAGATTTGTATTTCCGGTAATGGATGGAGTTGGTAAAGAATTTACAGTAGTTGTGACAGCAGCAGTGTTTGTACATCCGTTTGCATTCGCTGCAATTACTGTGTAAGTTGTATTAGTTGTTGGATTCACAACAATGCTCGTGGCATTTTGTCCCGATGGGAGCCAACTATAAGAATTTCCTCCGCTGGCGGTAAGCGTTGAACTTTGCCCGCTGCACAATGTTGTGTTTCCGCTGATGATTGGATTCGGCAATGATGAAACATTTATTGCAGAAGTTGCAGAAGCAGTGCATCCGTTTACGCTTGTAGCAATCACAGTATAAGTTGTGTTGGTAGTCGGGCTTACAACAATGTTCGTAGTAGTTTGCCCCGATGGAATCCAACTATAAGAATTTCCTCCGCTCGCGGTGAGCGTGGTGCTTTGCCCGCTGCATAATGTTGTGCCTCCGCTGATGGATGGAGAAGGATTAGGATACAAAGTTACGGAGGTGGATGCTGTGCTTGAACCGCAAACATTTGAAACTGTAACCGTGTAAGTCGTGGTTGCCGTTGGCGTTGCAACTGGATTTGAAATATTCGGATTGCTCAATCCCGATGAAGGACTCCATATATAACCCGTTCCTCCGCTTGAACTGAGCGTGGTGGATTGCGCGGGGCAGATGGAAACATTCGGTCCGGCAGTTGCCACGGGCATTCCTGTTCCTGTTTGTGTTACAGTTAAGTTTGCATCATCAAGCCAGATGTTGTGGCACCAGGGAGTTTGAGTCCAACTGTCCCATCCGCCAATTCTAACAGTAACAGAGTTGACGCCACCGCAAACGGAAAAAGTATTTGTGTAAATGAGCCAGCCCGTATCATAAGTTCCTCCCGAAACCAAATTGGTGGAAGCAATGTTGGTGCTGTTGTCATTATTTATTACTGTGAGTTGGGCGTTCGTTACTGTACTCGAATTTAAATTAGAACCCGCTCTCCATTTGAAAGTGAGCGTGAACTGGTATGCCATAGGAGAAAATGTTACTGTTTTAAAAAGATAGTAAGAGCAGGGCGAGCCGATCGCATTGGAACAAATTGCTCCCGAAGGAGGAGTGCAGTTGCCCGTGCCGTTTGTTTTGCACGCGCCATTGTACCAGCAGTTGCCCGCACCGCAGCAACTCGTGCATGTCTTAAAAATATTTGCCGAAGGCGGAGCATTGCCTCCCGTAGCGGCATCGGTTGTGCCCTGCCAAACAAGGTTACTTTCATTGGTGCAGCCGCTTTGAACAAATGCCCAGCCCTGCAAGCCCGTGCTGAAATTATCGTTGATGTAAACCTGGGAGAAAAGCCCGCCCCCGCCCTCCCAAAGGGAGGGGGAAAGAAATACTGCACAGAGGGCGATGGCGAAAAGTAGAATTTGTTTCACTGTTTGAATTTCAGTTTTTTCATTCGCTGCTGCTTCTTTCCAAGTGCTATTTTTCTGCGGCATTTTATGCATATGTTGTTTATGTGCGGTGACAAAAAAATTGAATTATGAAAGAGGTCTATTGAAAAATTTGAAGATTTCTGCATTTCCTATCAGCAACTTGTAGTTGCCTATCACTATATTTTCTCTGCCTATTGACATCGGCAAGCAGAATATTGACATCGGCAAGCAGAATATTGACATCAGCAGGCAGAATATTGACATCAGCAGGCAGAATATTGACATCAGCAGGCAGAATATTGACATCGGCAAGCAAAATATTGAAGCGGGAAGCGTTCCTGTTGAAGCGGGAAGTGTTCCCATTAAAGCAGGAAGCGTTCCCGTTAGAGTAGGAATTGTTCCCTGCCTGCCGGCAGGCACGGCTGTTAAAGATGAAAGCATGCTCGCTTTAGCGGTTTCATTTTTATACTAAGATTACACATATTTCCGAAAAAAGACACGATTACACCAATTATATTTCGGCTGTTTTATCTGTGTAATCGTTTCTGAAATCTGTGTAATCATTTTCGGATTTTCAACTGCCTTTGGTTTATTTTTCTGCTTTTTGCAAAAGTACCGATTGCTGTTCGGATAATTTATTTTTTTCATCGTAAAAAGTTTTTATTCCTCGTTGCTTCTTTTCATTATTTCTTTTCTTTTCTCGTGCAGAAATTTCAGCCACTCTTTTATATCAGCAGCATTTGAATTGTTCGGCTCTTTCATTTGCTTTTGCAATTTTCCTTCTATGTCGCTTATTTGTTTTTCTATGGTTTCTAAAAGTGAATGGTTGCTCATGTTCACTTATACTCTGCAAGCGTCAAAAAAGTTTCATTTCAATAATTGCCACGGCTCAACTCCAAGATGTCTGCTCAGGATTCCGAGCGTGGTCAGCGTCATATCGTATTTGCCGGATTCGCATCTTGAAATTTTAATTCCGGTTTTGTCTTCCAGTTGTTCCTGCGTAATGCCGTTTGCTTTACGCACCATTCTTATTCGCTTTGCCGCGTAAGCAATAAGTTTTCCGTCTTTGCGCTGCTTGCTTTTTTTTCTGCTGTGTCCGTTTGCCATTAAGAGCCGTGATGTAAAGTTAATTCATGCTGCGTAAAATTGTCAGCACGAATTCGTTGGTGAAAATCAGTTGTTGATTATTATTTTTTTCACAATGCTTTTTGCTTCTTCATTCACCTTCAGAAAATAAATTCCGTTGGGAACATCGAGATTAATGATTAGTGATTTTTGATTAATGATTTTTTCTGAATACACTTTCCCTCCAAGTACATTATAAATCTCCAACTCTGAATTTATAAATCTTAAATCATTAATCGTTACTCTTAAATTGCCTTTACACGGATTCGGATAAATTGAAAGTCGTAATTCATCATTCGTAAATTCATTCACTGCTGCATTGAGCGGGCAAAGAGAAATAGTGGGAATGAAAGTAGTGTCAAGCCGTTTTATCCAGAAGAAAACGGTATCGTTAATGTAACCGGATTTTTCAGCGATAAGCCAATATTGAGTGGAGTCGGTTGTTCGGTTTCCTGCCCACAAACCAAATTGATAATTTCCATTTGAATCGGTTTTTTGTCTGCTTCGGAACAGCGTATCGCCCGAAACTCTTCCCTTGCAATACACGCGGAGAAAAACATCGCTTAGCGGATTTCCGCTGGAGCAATCCAGAATTTTTCCTTCTCCCATTCCGAGAAAAGGATAATACAGCGAGTCAAGATTCGGTATAAATGAATACTGATTCCAGATGCTCAATGAAGTGTGCGGTTTCACTAACCAATATCCCTGAAACAATTGAATGCCGTTAATGTCTCCGTCATCATAGCGGTTCAAGCCATGCTGCAGCATATATTGAAACGAAGCGGGAGACGCCCAACTATAACTTGGTCCTGCTCCCCAATCCACATAAATGCCGATATGAATTTCCTTGCCGGGAAAATTTACCCGCAGTTGATTGATGTAAGTATCGGTGCTGGTGTAAACGGAAGATTGATTTCCATAATGCCAGAGGGAAATTCCGTCAATCACCGGCATCCACGAGGGTTGAATGGTGGTGCTGTATTTGACAACAAACAATTTATTATACGGAGTGTGCGCAATGCTGTCGCTGTGAACATTTCCGTTTGCATCCACATATTTTCCCCGTAACGCATCGCGCACTTTATGCGCCATTGAAGTGTCGCCCGGAAAATCATCAATGTATCCTCCGCAAATTCCTCCGTAAAGTTGAGAGAGGCGCGAAAACCGCTGCCCCGCCTGAATTTCCCCGCTTCCGCTTTGCGGATAAGGAGAGTAAAGCGCGGTGTCGGCTGGCGTGTTAAGAACGCCACCTTCCGATGGCGGAACAATAATTCCGAAAGCGCGGTTTGTTTTCCATTGCGCGCAGGAATCTATTTCCTGAAGAAAAGATAATCCGTTATCGCCATTCCAGTTTCCGATTCCTAATTCACCAAACTTGAATTCATCCTGAATGGGAAGAGAATCGGTGCCGCTTGTGTTGTTGTAACAATATCCTGCCGCCATCCGGTAAACTTGCAAGGGTCCTTGAATTTTCGGAACGCTTTGGGAAAAACAGCAGGCAGCAGACAACAGACAACAGACAATTAAAAGCCGAGTCCGGAATAAAATGGCGATAGAATGTTTTGCGTAAAGTTTTTGCATTGAAGGAATTTTAATTTAATTTGATAAGAGCATAATTTTTTTCATGCCTGTTTTTATGCCTTCTGATATTTTCAGCATGTATAATCCGTTTTCAACTTTCGGCACAATGGTTTGCTGCTCCCGGTTCATTGTGGTGGAAAAAACAACTTGCCCCAGTTCATTGAGCAGTTCAATTTTTGCGTTTGTTATTCCTGAACACTGAACATTTATTTCTCCGTCAAGCGATGGATTTGGGAAAACGGTGAATCGTAATTTATTATCCGAAATTTCGTTTACACCAGAAGCAAACAAAAGATTCTTGTAGTAAATAATTTGTGAGTGCATAAAGAAAAACGGCTGCGTGTGCCCGTTGGTGTAAGCGCAACCGCTTCCGTAAGTTGAGTAATAAGGATTGCAATTATTGGCAACATTACTTGCACAACTGCTGTCATCGGGACTGCAAAAGTTATGATATTGCTGAGGCCAGTACTCAATCCAGATAGTATTTCCTTTCGGAGCATATTGCGTGATGTCCACTTTCCACGGATTTGTTTGCGAGCCGGGACACCATCCGGCACGGTTGTATTGCCATGTTCCGCTCTGCGGGCTGCAGGGATTGGAACCGCAATCTGAACGCCACAAAGTATTATTGAAAGTGTAGTTGGAATCTATACGCAGCGAGTGAAGTTTGCTGCAGAACTCTCCGCAGTTATCCGTGTTGAATTCTCCGTGACCGCTCATGTTCACATTCACTTTCACTGAATCGGCACCTGCATCAATCGTAATTTGTTTTGGTGCAATGGAGTCGGAAATTTTATGAATGTAACAGCCATATTCCCATCGGTCGTTCAACACATTATTATCCCAGAGGTTTTGAATTTTGTACGCTTCCTTTTTTGGATTTCCTCCTTTGAAATCAAAAGAAATGTTTACCAAATATCCTTTCTGCGAACCGGAAGTTACATAGTAAAGAATGAAAGGAGAGAGGTCAATGCTTCCTGCAAGAACGGGACGAAAATCCGTAACATCCACCGTCCATCCGCACGCCTTGCTGAATGGCGTCATGATGCGGGCGATTTCAACGGACTGTCCGTTTTTTGTTGAGGTAACATCTCCGATTCTGTCGTACGGGTCCCATCCTGCCGATGGCATGGTGAGAGAATAGTGCAGCAGGATTTGCTCGTACTTGAAATTTGTATCCGGAAAAATCACCGTAACGGTGGAGGACATTGTTCCGTTAATCAACGGGATTTGATTTATCGTGATGGTTGTATCATTGCCGATTACGCCTGCGAAAGAAATAGTTGGCGACAGGCAGTTGGCAGCAAGAAAGAGAGAAAATGAAAGAGCGTAGAGTTTTTTCATGTTAAATGGTTTTAAATGTTTATGAATACAAATTTCGCTCTTGCGCATGTAATAACCAAACCAACTTTTTGTTATTCTTTGGAGTCGGAAAAAGGAAAGAAAAGAAATGCCTAACGAATAACTACAAACTTAACTGAAGTATTTCTATTTTCAGTTATGAGATTGAGGAAATAAATTCCTTTAGTAAGAGAAATATTTTTCAAAGAATATTTTTGTAGTTCCATCTGCTGAAATTCATTTAAGAGAACTGCAATTTCTTTTCCGAGAACATCTGAAATGCTGACCTTCACAAAAGTTTTTTCGGGCAGGTAATAAGTGATGAATGAATTTTCTGTAATAGGGTTTTGGTAAATACGCAAATTCAAACCCTGCTGTGAATATTCATTTATGCCAGTTAGTGCAACAACTTGCGAAGTGAGCGTGTAGCATTGATTGAGTGAAACAAGCGTAACCGTGTATGTCCCAATGGCGGAATAAGTATGAATGGGGCTGTAAGTTGTATCCCAGTTTCCATCGCCAAAATTCCAGAGATATGTATTTCCTGTTAGAGAAGTGTTTGTGAAAATAATCTGCAATCCATTCTGAACATAGTTGAATGAAGCGGTTCCCGAAGGAGAATTTTGTTTTGTCAATGTAATGGGAACTGCCGCCCAGTTGTTGCTGTAATCCGATTCCAGAAAACTTTTTTCGGGATTGGTAATGGAAACAATGTAATAAGTTCCATCGCAAATATTATTCAAAATAATCGGGTCGTTCAACGCTTCATCGTAAATATCAAGATAGCCGCCATAAATTCCCTGGTCAAGCCCGCAGCCGGAGTAAAACCCAAATCCTGAATTCGGAATGTTTGCCAGTGTAAGAACATTTCCCAAACTGTCTTTGCAATAACCGGAATCTGCCGTGCAGTTATCATCGTTCATCAGGCAAAAACTTTGCTTGGTGGAATTTCCCACAACGGGCCATGTAGTTGCATCGGCATTTGAAGTTTGCACGCGCAAAGAAAAATCGCTCCAATGGTCAACATGCAAATGCTGGTGCGCAGGATGAAAAATCATTTTGCCTGCGGTGTGGTTGTATGAAGAAAGTGTATCGCTTCCGTGCCGCTGATAAATTTTCTGAACCACTATGTGTTTCAACTGTCCCGCGCAAGGCGCATTGCAGGGAATGGGAACCGTATCGCAAAAGCAACTGTCAATTCCGTGCGCTTCCAACGGACCCCTTCCGACATTCGGAGTAGCGTTTGCAAGAGTGATGTAGCCGGTATATTCCGTATGAAATTGCTGAATGCAAAGCGCGGAAGCTGTCATGTCAGGAAATAAGTCGCAGGTATCAGAAATATTTTGACAAGAACAATAATTGCAAACAATCGGAGGAGCGGGTTGGTCAGCAGGAGGATTTACTGAAAAAGTTATGCTGCAATTATGATACGAACCGGTATCGGAAAAATATGTGTCGCTCACCCAAAGAATCCAGTTGCCATTGGGATTTTGTCCGTTGTTCTTTATGTTTAAAGATTGCTGCGGAATAAAAGTTCCTGTGAAAGGAGCCGTGCCGCTTGCAATAAAAGATGAACCGTTCATTGCAAAACAAGTGTTCAGAAAATTTTGCCCGTTCATCCCCACTCCTCCGGCAAGCGTGATTAAACTTCCATCGGGCGATTGAAGACGAATTACCAAATCGGCATCGAAGGAATGAGTGATGTTTATGCAAACGGAAGAAAGTCCGAAGGAAGAATTTATTTGCGAAGGCAGCCCCGAAACATTTATGGGAATGAGAATGGTGGAAGTATCGGGAATGTGCGTATAAGTGGAATCATAAAAAGTTTGCCCGCTGCAGAAAACAGGGAAAAGAAAAAATGAGAGGAAAAAATTTCTTAACATTCAAAAATAGTATGGCAGAATAAAGATATTTATTTTGCGCCATTACTGCTGAACGATCAATTTCCCGACAGCAATATTTTTTTCTTCCGAAACGATTCGATAAAAATAAATTCCGCTCACTTCGTTCAAGTTTACTGTTTCAAGTTTACTGTTTACGATTTTAGAAAATACTTTTTCTCCAAGCAAATTATAAATTTCGATTTTGTATTCACTGCCGCTGCCTCCTGCCGCTTGTATTTGAAAAATGCCGGAGGAGGGATTTGGTGAAATCGAAAAGAGAGATTGTTCATTCGTAAGTTGCTCCACGGAAACCGCACTGCTGCAGGAATCTATTTGAGAAAGTTTTTGCGCCATCCATTTCAGCGTTCCTTTCTGATAAGCATCGTAAATTGAACTCCACACAGGCATCCATTTATAAGATGGAATACTCAAATTCTGAGAGTCGGCAACTTCTGTCATAATATTTACGGCAGCAGCATTAGTCAGAGAATCCAATTTTTTTTCCCCGTTTGGATTTTCGTAGTTCAAAATTATCTGCGCGTTGGGTTGATACAGTTGGTCAGTATCCATTTTAGAAATATTCAACTGCAAAGTATGTTTATTAACAGGCACCATTATCGCATCAATGTATGGCCATGGCTGAAAGTTGCTGCGCGGCTGGTAATCGGTAGCCATGATGTGCTGAAATCCTAAATTGTGCATGTCGGTAAGATACTGGAGAATGATAGTATCGTTGTTTGTCTGCCGTACTGTCTGTGTAAAATTTTCAAGCGCCAGGCATTTCGTGTTGTTTATGAATTTTGTGAGCATGGCGATGCGATGATTGTAAACGGATGTATTGGTAAGCGTGTCGGTGGCGTCACCAATTCCGAAAAATATATTGGGCGTGATTTGTTTCATGTGATTAATGTACGGAACCCAGGCATTGTAATAAGGCGTATCTATTCGCTGGATTACTTGAACGAGCATCGTTGGTTTTACGGCAAAAGAATCCTGCATGGCTTTGAATACAGTGGCTGAATCTTCAAGCATTTTCCACTGCCCGGCATGGTTCACGCATCCGCCTAAATTAAACGGACGGCAATAAACGGATTGAGAAAAAGAAACCCATCCCCAACCCTTGCCAAAGGGAAGGGAGATTATTACAGCGAGAGTGAAGAAAAGTTTTTTCATTATCCTGTTGATGTAAAATTATTTTTGAATGATTAGTTTTTTTATTGCTATTCCGTCTTTAGTTTTCAATTCCAGAAAATAAATTCCATTTGGAATATCAAGATTGATTATTGATGAATGATTGTTGATGAATGTTGAATACATTTTTTCTCCATACACATTGTAGATTTCAATTTTGTATTCACTGCCGCTGCCACTGCCAACTGCCACTTGAAATTCCCCGCTGCTTGGATTCGGATAAATCGTTATTCCTGATTCATCATTCGTCATTTCATTCAGACCTGTAGTTAAACACGCATCCACCGAGTCAAGTTTTTGTCCAATCCAAGTCAAAGTGCCTAATGCGTATGCATCGTAATTTTTACTCCAGGGTGGAAAAAATCGGTAAGGAACAGTAGAAACATTCTGACTGTCGGCAGCGACCGACATGGCGGCAATGCTTCCTGCCGCTCCGAGCGAAGTAAGTTTTAATTGTCCCGGTGCGTTTTCATAGTTTGCAAGAATGGTTAAGTTGGGAGAGTTAAGAAGAATGGAATCAATGCGGGCGGTTTTGGCTTTCCATGTTACAGTGTCAATAGCGATTTGCGCTGACTCTACATAAATCCACGGATTTCCCGATGGCGCTTTCTTCCAAGGGTTGCTTTCAATATGCTGAAAACCTAAATTGTGAAGGGCGGTGAGAAAATTCAGCATAGCGCTTTCGGTGCTGTACTGAACTAAATTCTGAAAATGGTCTATACGAATGCACTTCGTGTACGCGGCATATTTCGTTGCAAGAGTTATCATGGTTGCTGAATCATTTGGCAGAACATAAGCCGGTTTACCCAATGCAAAACCCAGATTAGGGGTAATTTGTTTTAACTGAATAAGAAAAGTGTCGTACGGAAGCGGGTCGACATTCAACAACACATTTTCAATCCATGTAGGAGAAAACGCAGCGATGGCATTAAGTATGGTGCTGTCTGTTTCCACCAATTGTTTTCCGCCTTGAATAGCATAACTTAAATCAAACGGACGGCAATAAACGGATTGTGGCAATACATCATGCAGATTGATTAGAACTGTGATGACGATGAGAATAATTTTTGTTTTCATCCGAGAAAAAAGTTTTATACATTTTTACTGAACAACCAACTTTCCCACAGCAATATTTTCCCCTTCTGAAACAATTCTATAAAAATAAATTCCTGTAGGCAACCCGCTCCTGCTAATTACGAATGAATCCGCCCCGATAGCCATCGGGGTACGAATAATATCAACATTCATTTCTTTTCCTATTACATCATAAATTTTCAAATTCATATTTCGTAATTCGCCATTCGTTATTTGTAGTGTGGCGGTTTCGCTGAATGGATTCGGGTAAATACTTGTTTGCAGCGATGAAGAATTTATTGTTGCAATTCCTGTGCTGCAATTATTCACAATGATTGTCATGGTTGTTGTTCCTGTGCATCCGTTCGCATCGGTTACCCAAACAGTGTAGGTGGTGGTAACAGTCGGATAAACGGTAACGCTTGC
Source organism: Bacteroidota bacterium (assembly GCA_016195025.1). Classification (NCBI taxonomy): domain Bacteria; kingdom Pseudomonadati; phylum Bacteroidota; species Bacteroidota bacterium. Next base: position 13,478 of record JACQAL010000061.1, read on the forward strand.
AGTAGTTTGCCCGGTGTTCCACGAATAACTTACTCCTCCGCTCGCGGTCATATAGGCGGGATAGCCCGCGCAAATAATATTCGGGTCGGCAAAAACTGCTGCTGCAACTGCAGTGGGTTGAGTAATCGTAACTGTTTGCTGTGCACTGCATCCATACGCATCGGTAACAGTTACGGAATAATTTCCTGCCGTTAATCCGGTTGCAGTTTGTGTAGTTTGTCCATTGTTCCACTGATAAGTGTAAGGAGAAGAACCACCAGAAGGGTTTGCAGTAGCAGCACCATTGTTTCCTCCGTTGCATGTAGTAACATTTTGCGAAGAAACTGAAAGTGAAACAACATTGGCAGATTGCGTAACATTCACAACAGTTGATTGCGTGCATCCGTTCGCGTCTGCAACTACCACTGTATAATTTCCTGCGTTGAGTCCGGTAATTGTTTGCGTAGTTTGCCCGCTGCTCCATTGATATGTGTATGGAGATGTTCCACCCGAAGGATTTGCAGTAGCAGTTCCATTTGCGTAGCAATGCGCAGGCGTGGAAGTAGCGGAAACATTCGGTCCGGTTGTTGAAGTTACATTTATAGTTGTTGCATTTGTACAACCGTTCGCATCGGTAACAACCACTGTGTAAGTGGATGCGCTGAGCCCCGTAGCAGTTTGCGCGGTTTGCCCATTGCTCCACTGATAAGTGTATGGAGAATTTCCACCTGAAGCAGTAGCCGTTGCACTTCCTCCGTTTCCATTGCAGGATGTAGCCGTTGAATTTGCAGTAACACTCGGTCCCGCGCTGGAAGTTATTGTTGCCACTGCGCTTTGAGCGCAAGTATTGGCATCCGTAATGGTCACTGTGTAAGTTCCCGCACTAAGCCCTGAAATTGTTTGTGTGGTTTGCCCATTGCTCCACTGGTAAGTGTAAGGCGAAGTTCCGCCTGAAGGATTTGCTGTGGCGGTTCCGTTATTGCTGCTGCATGTTGCCGTTGTAGAAACTGCCGCAGCAGAAAGCGTGCAGTTGGAACAATATTCCCAGTAATCATTCAACGGATTTTTGCTCAAGTCCAAACAACCCGTGCCGATGTATCCGCAGTTGCCGACAGAAAAACCTACGGCATCCATTCTCGGACCTCCGCCAAAACTTGGTCGCTGCGTCCACGAATCAGTTCCGGGATTATATTCCCAAAAATCTTTGCAGGATGGATTTGAAATTCCTCCATCGTATCCTGTGCCGAGATAGCCCAACCCTCCTACGGAAAAACCTACCGCTTCTCTTCTTTTTGTTCCGGCAAAATTTGCTTTCTGTGTCCATGTATCATTGGAAGGATTGTATTCCCAGAAATCATTTGTATTACCAACTTGGTCTTCTCCCGTTCCAATATATCCTTTGTTCAAAATAAAAAAACCAACAGAGTAACATCTTGCGGTTCCTCCAAAGTTTGCTTTCTGCGTCCAAGTGTCCGTTGAAGGGTCATACTGCCAGAAATCTTTTGCATAGTTGGTTGTAAATCCTGTTCCGATGTATCCGTAATTGCCAACAGAAAATCCAACCGCATAATCTCTCAAACCTCCTCCCACATTTGCTTTCTGCGTCCATGTATTTGTTGATTGATCCCATTCCCAAAAATCGTTCATCTTGCCGGGACCGCCAACCCCTGTTCCGATATATCCTTTCGTTCCGATGGAAAATCCAACGGCTCCACGCCTTCCAAAGCCGCCCATACTTGCTTTTTGCGTCCAGATATTTGTTGACTTATCCCATTCCCACAAATCGTTATGGTCGGTTCCGCCACCATAACCGGTTCCGATGTATCCGTAATTACCTATAGAAAATCCAACTGCGTGTACCCGCGAAGCAGGAAAATTTGCTTTGGGGTTCCAGTTGGGTTGAGCGGATAAAAAAGTTAATGAAGTAAAAAACAGAATAAGAAATGGAGTTAAGCGCACAAAAAATTTCTTCTTATGAAAATTTGTTTCTATTTCAGAATATTCATTCTGCTTTGGTTTTATTTCTTTGAACCATTTGCTTTTATGCCTTGCAGATTTATCTTTTTTACGGGAAGAATTTTTCGTCTTTGCTTTCATAATAAAATATTTTATGGAACAAATTTCGTTCATCGGCAGAAACAATACAAACCAATTTTAATTTATTCTTTGGAGTCAGAAATGATGTATCTTAGTGCGGTAAATCAAATAATCATTTATGCCCAAACAAGGAACCAATGATTTATTCCGGTTAATTCATTCTATGGATGGGGCTGAGAAATCATATTTTAAAAAGTTCGCGAAAAGGCATGTTATCGGGGATGAAAATAAGTATGTGAGGCTTTTTGACGCGATTGAAGTGCAAAAAGAATATGATGAACAAAAACTTTTGAAAGAAGAAAAATATGTAAGACAATTACCCTATTTGAAAAATTATCTTTTCAATCTCATAATGCAATCGCTGAATAATTATCATTCGCAATCATCAGCCGACAGCATTCTGCGCCATCAAATCAGCCAGATTGAAATTCTTCAGCGAAAAGGATTATTTGATGTGGCGGGTAAGCAAATTCGCAAAGCAAAAAATTTTGCAAGGGAACTTGAACTTCATCATCACAATGTGCAGTTGAATAATCTTGAATATAAAATCGCATGGCGGCAATTCAATTACGAAGGTCTTGAAAAAATAATGAAGGAAGAGAAGGAACATCTTTTTCATCAGGAGAAATCAAAATCGCTCAGGGATTTGTTGTACCGACTCATCGTTCGTTACAACAAAACCGGCACCAGCCGAAGCAAAAAAGATTTTGAGGAAATAGAAAAACTTATCAAGCATCCTTTGCTGAAGCAATCTCCTGATGAACTTCCTTTTGAAGCGAGAAAAACTTTTTTTCATATCAACTTTGTATATTTTATTTCAAAGGGAGATTATGAAAATGCCTATACATACGCAAAAAAGAAAATAAATTTATTTCTCTCGCATCCGAATAGAAAAAAATATAATGCGGATGCTTACTTATCAAGTTTGAATGATTTGTTCAATACGCTCTACGAACTGAAAAGATATGATGAGATGAAAAAATATCTTGATGATTTATCGCGCTTTCAGCCGGAAATAAAAACCATTGATGAAAAAGTGAAAGCGTTTCATTATTCCGGAGTGCATCACCTTAATTTCTATAACAACACAGGACGATTTGATGAAGGTGCAAAAAAATCAAAAAATATTTTGAACGAACTTTCTTACTATGAAACTAAATTAAACTCCCTGCAAAAATGTATTCTCCACACCAATATGGCGATTGCGTTTTTTGGAAACGAAGAATATAAAACATGCCTCAAACTTCTAAATAAAATCAGCATATACACCAAATCAAAAACAAGAGCGGATTTAGAAAGTTTTCTGAAAATTTTTTATGTGCTGGTACATTATGAAATTCACAATGAGGACTTGCTCCCCTATCTTGCAAAATCAAATTACCGAACGCTCTTCAGGCAAAAAAGATTATTCCGTTTTGAAACGCTTATGTTAAAATTTTTCGAGAGAATTTTGCCGAAGATAAACATGACGGATAAAAAAGAATTAAGAAAAGCATTTCAAATTTTAAAAACGGAAGTAGAAAAACTTTCCAGCGACCTGCACGAAAAAAATATTCTGGATGATTTTGATTTTATATCGTGGATTGAAAGTAAAATTGAGAATAAATCTTTTGCCGAAACAGTGAAGAAAAAAAAGTAAAATTATTTACAACTCATTGGGTTAAAATATTTATTCATCTGATTGCCTTGCCCCACAATTTCATACATTCGTGAAAAAACAACTTTTCATTATTTCTGTTTTTTTCAAATTTAATTTCATATTCCAAGTTCCTAATGAATCCCAATCCTATGCTAAAGGAAAAAACAAGAAGTACAATGAACTCGTATCTTTACCGATATTTTTCTTAGATGAATATCGCCAAACTTATTAAGCAAGGTGAAGGTGAAACGCTTGAGTTCAAACAGAACTTTGACAGGGAAGGCGTTTTCATTTCTGCCGGGGCGATGGCAAATCGTAACGGAGGAAAAATACTTATTGGTGTAACAAATAAGGGCGCGGCAAGTGGAATTACTATCGGCAAGGAAACTTTAAAAGATTGGGCGAATCAGATTTCACAAGGGACAGATCCCAAAATAATAGTTGATATAGGTGCTTATAAGGCAGGTGAAAAAACAGTAGTTGTTATTGAAGTGCCGAATTCCAACGTGAAACCTGTTTCAGTGGGCGGAAAATATTATTTGAGAGTAGCTAACAGCAATAGAAATTTACCGCTGCACAAGTTGAATGAAATATACATGGGTTCGGTTGGCATGAGTTGGGATGCCATGCCTGCACATAAAGCATTGATGAGAGATATCAGCATGAAGAAAGTAAAACTCTACATGGAGAGAAGCCTTGCTTCAGGAAGGCGTAAATTTTCAGACCCTCCTCTTCAAGTGCTAAAGAAATTAGGATTTATTGTCGATGATAGACCGACTTGGTCTGCGATTCTTCTTTTCGGTAATGAACCGAATAAATTTGTAAAGCATGCGAGGGTACACTGCGGAAGAATTAAAGGCGAATCAAAAATCATAGATGATAATTACATTGAAGGAGATATTTTTGAACAGATAAATAAAACCATATCAGTTATTGAGCGCAACATAAATGTTGAATTTGTAATTACAGGAAAGAAAGCTCAGCGCGATGAAGTATGGGAGTATCCGCTTGATGCGTTAAGAGAATCTGTGATAAATGCAATTTGCCACCGCGATTATATGGACACAAACGACATTCTCATAAAAATATATGATGATAGAATTTCAATATGGAATCCCGGAGGATTGCCTTTTGGAATGACGATGGATATGTTTAAAAATCCTGATCATCCATCCAAACCCCGCAATAAAAATATTGCTCAAGCTCTTTATGACATCGCAGATATTGAACGCTATGGAACAGGAGTAAAACGGATTCTTGACGCTTGCAGAAAAGCGGGGTTACCTAATCCTGTATTCGAAGAAATGGGAGAAGGTTTTCATGTACTATTCCGTAAACCTGAAAGTGAAAAATTAAAATTAGCGGGAGAAAGAGAAGAGATTTATCATGTGTTAACAGCAAGACAAAAAGAAATAATGCAACATGTAAAACTGCATGGCAAAATTACTTTATCAGAATGCGTAAAACTTATACCCGGTGTTTCCGAAAAAACCCTTTACAGAGATTTGCAAAACTTAGTTAGCCGGAAAATATTACAACCAGTTGGAGAAAAACGTGGAACGCGGTATATTCTCACTCAAAAGCGCTTAAAATGATAACGGACATTATCGGACATTATCGGACATTTATCGGACATAGTTCCATCCCAGTTGATATTTCCGTAATATATTTCAACGCCTGAAACAGAAAATGTTTCCGTCCATTTTTTTATTTTTATTTCGAGTTCCTTGAAAAACATTTTGAAGGCAAGTTGGATGGATTAATTTAAAAGTGGGAAGTGGGGAATGGAGTGGGGAAAATGTCAAGCATTACAACCAAATGCATACATTTGCTTTGGTTTTTTGAAAAATAATCGGCATTTAGAGAAGGCGCACGGACTGAAAATCCGTGTGTCACTGGTTCAACTCCAGTAGATGCCACAGAATTCACCCCAGAACTCAAACATTTTTCCGAACACTGAAACGGAGTGGGGAAACAAGTGGGGAATGGAGTGGGGAAATTTCAGGATGCCTTTCCGAATACGCTGAAATCCTGCGCAACTTTTCCAATTACTTTTTTATCGAAGTAATGGTCCTCCAAAACTTTTAATGCGCTGTGTCCGGTGATAATCCTTGCGTTCTCCGCGCCAATTCTTGCAGCAAGTGCGCTGGCGTGAGTTTTACGGAGGGATTTGAAAGTTTTATTGATACCGATTTGCTTTGCGTAATGCCCGAATGCTCTCCATAAATGCCGAGCCATTGTGTCACGTTTCATTTTTTCCGAATCAGCTATAATATATTTTTCTGTTTTTTTGTTTTCATCATAACCCAACTTCAATAAAAGTTTCTTCATTTCGGCAGTAATCGGAATTGAAACATATTTTTTTGAATCTCCCTGAAGATTTTTAATTTTATTCACCTTAATATCTTCCGATTTTATGAAAGTCATTTCCTCTTTTTCTTCTGTGATGGAAGAAAAACGCAGGTGAAAAATTTCAGCGGCTCTTCTTCCGCTGAATATGGAAAGCAGAATTGCATCCCTGAGCCAGGGTTTCCAAAGTGATTCGATTACGATGGATTGCGATGCAATGCGATGCATTACGGTGCGGGACAAAAAGAATGTGATAGCTATATGGATGCAGTATGAAGCATGCATCAAAGGAACATGAAGGGTGCATCAAGGGTGCAGGAAAGGAACATATAGGGTTTTGATGGGTACATCTATGCAAGCAAAAAAAATTCGTGAAAA
>JACQAL010000062.1 GCA_016195025.1 Bacteroidota bacterium
TGATGATGTAGTGTTAATGTTCGGTAATAACTCGCCACGAGTTATTCTGAACATTAATACTGTTGCTCTAAAACAAAAAATGTAACTTTAAACTCTAAACCAAAAATCGCCTTGTTGCGCTAAGGCCTTGAATGCACCACATTAACGTCAGTCCACATTATCGTAACGTTTGTCCGCAAAATGTAACGGTTGTTTCACTTTATCTTAATGTCTGTCCGCAAATCATTGACATTTTTTCACTTTATGTTTACATTTTTGGGACCGATGCATATTGTTTTTGTCAGAATGCTTTGAAATTGCTATAAAAAGAAATGTTGTTTTCTCAGGGTGAAAAATTGAAGAAAAAGATCTCCGAATTTTTTTTGAAGAATTTTGAAAATACAGTTTTCCGAATGAAACACAGCAATAAGTAATTTTCAAAAATTTCTCATTGACTGGTTTTTCCTATAAGAATTATAAAATTATTACTGCTGGAAGGTGCAATTATGGCAAACTATGAATATTTATAATAGTCACTTTAGAATTGAAACATTCCCTTTGGGGGAGAGGGTTTGACTAATGCAATGCCATTAATGAAGGGAAAAAAATTACCTGATAATAAATTGACCTGAACTAACAATTTTGTTTTTATCTATAAGTTCAAATAAATAAGTTCCGCTTGATAATTCTCCACGCACAAGTTTGTCATTGTTTTTAATAGGAACTGCGCGAAGCATTTTACCATTCATATTAAATATTTTTAACTCAAAGGTTTTATTTTCATTAAAGGAAATGGCTGCTTCATCAGAAAATGGATTGGGGGAAATAGTAATGTCACTTTGTGAATGATAATCAGGAACTGCAGTTACATCAGATACCGAAATATCATCAATAAAATAATTACCATAAGGATTACTTCCGGAAGTAAATTGAATGTGTGTGGTATTAGCGTCTGTTCTGAAGTTTCCTATGGTAATATAATGATAAGCGGAATCAGCGGTAAACTGAAAAGAAAATAATTGCCAACTCGGAATATTGAGAACACTTGTAATTTCTAATTGCGGAACAACATTGATAAATTGCCATCCGCTTTGGCTTAAGGGGTTTTTAGAAAACCGTGTGCCAATATTATTTGTCTGATAAATATATGTGCAACTGGTTCCATTCGTTAAGTAAAAAGATACATCATACGTTTTTCCTATAACCAATCCCGGGTCATTCAACTTAATCGAAATATATTCGCGGTAATCGGTTGCGTTATCATTCCAAGTTACAAAGCCAGCACAAGCGTTTCCGGTATTTGCATTTAAATAAGCATAACCTGCGTTCGGTAGTTGTACGCCTCCGGTTCCATTGGTATGGTAATAGTCAGGACTGCCGGTATTGAAAGAAGGATAATAAACTCCATTGACATTTGACCATCCTACACAGAGATTTAATTGATTACCAGCGGAAGGATAGCCGGTGTTTGTTTCAAAACCATTATTGGGAACAAGATTTTGTGCGATTGCAGTCCCACAAAATATAATTGAGAAGATGAGTAGTTTTGTTTTCATTTTTTGAAGTTTAGTTTTTTATTACTTGTAAACCAAATGAAAAAATTGTTTGTCGTATAAAGATAATATTTTTACTATTCTTGTATCAGATTAAAAATTAAAATGAGCGGTCATTCAGAAAATAAATACACTTTTCATAGAATTTCAAAAGATACGCTGCCTGTCATTAAAGATTTATATAAAAATGTTTTTAACGTATATCTTTCTGATGATTTTGTTAAAAAAAAATTTAATACCTCTTTTGCAGAATGCGAGTATATCGGATACATGGCTTTCGCGGAAGATGGAACACCTGCTGCCTATTATGGGGTATTCCCTTGTATGATTGAGTTTCAGAATAAAAAAATATTAGCTGCTCAATCGGGCGATACAATGACACACCCTTTGCACCAGGGAAAAGGTCTTTTTACAAAATTGGCAAAAGCAACCTATGAATTGGCAGCACAAGAAGGAATACAATTCATATTTGGTTTTCCAAATAAAAATTCATATCCCGGATTTACAAAAAAACTTAATTGGATTCATAAAGAAAATATGAAGTCATATATTTTCAGAATAAATACTTTGCCTTTAATAAAAATTGCAAAGAAGTTTAACTTGCAATCATTATATGAATCATTTGCATTTGCATTTCTGAAAAAATATCTTTCGAAAAAAAAATCTTTTTCTAATTCTTTGATTGCTTCTGAATACGGGGGATTATTACACGATGATTTATTTTTGAATTACAAAACATACACGAAAAGTTTTATCCTGGATTTGGAAGGGGTTAATATCTGGATAAAGCTTGATGGAAAATTATGGATAGGCGATATTGAAAAATCTTCACTTGAACAGTTCAAGAAAGCATTAAATAAATTGCAACGAATATGTTTTTGGCTTGGATGCACGGAAATAATTTTAAATGTTTCTCCTAATTCTTACTGGGATGTTTTATTGCAAAAAGAATTTTCTTCTTCTGAAGGTTTGCCGATTGGATATCTTGATTTAAACAGCAACATAAATCTTGACAAAATTCTTTTTACTGGCGGTGATTTTGACACTTTCTGATTTTTTATTACCTTTGATATTCTAATCAATTCAACATGAAAAAATTATTACTCTTTTCTATTTTATCAATTTTAATTTCTCAAAATCAAAATTCCTATTGCCAAGGAGTATGGACACAGCGAGCAAGCATTCCATTTACTGCAAGATGGGGAGCAGTTGGATTTTCTGTTGGAACAATGGGTTATGTTGGGTCAGGATATAATAATGGAACTAATTACGGAGATTTCTGGCAATATAATCCTGCTTCAAACACTTGGAGCCAAATTGCATCCATTCCTGCAAGAAGAGCAGCAAGCGCTTTTTCCATAGGAAATTACGGTTATGTATGTATGGGTATTCCTCCAAGCGGGAATTATTATACGGATATTTTGGAATATAATCCATCCAATAATACGTGGACACAAAAAGCTACCTTTCCCGGCACCCCGAGATATGGTGCATCGGGTATTGCAATCGGAACGAAGGGATACGTAGGATGCGGAAATGAAGGCAGCGCTTCAGGTCCATTTACAAATGAGTTTTGGGAATTTGATCCGGCAGCAAATGCATGGACACAAAAAACAAATTTCCCCGGAACTCCGAGATATGGCTTGACGCACATGGGATGGGCAGTTGGAAATAAAGGATATTTAGGATTTGGATTGGATAATACTATGACTTGGCCATCTGATTTTTATGAGTATGACCCAACAACCGATACATGGACACAAAAAACAAACTTTCCTTTGACAGGAAGAAGTTATGGAGTCGCCTTCGCAAGTTGCGGTAATTATTATGCCGGTTGCGGACAAAATAACAGTATAGCATTTTCGGATATTTGGAAATATGACCCGGTAACTGATACATGGACACAGAAAGCAAATTTTGGCGGAGGAAACAGATGGCTAATGGCAAGTTTTGTTATTAACGGAATTGGATATTGTGGAACAGGATATGATTTTACAAATTATTATAATGACTGGTGGGAATACACCTGTGATAATGCAGGAACAAATGAACAATTTGAATCTGAAAATTTGATTTCATTTTATCCAACAATAATTAATGACAAAGCAGAATTAATAATTAAATCAGATAAAAATTTGGATAATACATTTTTAAAAGTATTCGATATAAATGGGAAATTAGTACGAGAAGAAAATATAAATACTAAAAATTATTCTTTCGCAAGAAAGAGCTTGCAGCAAGGAGTATATGCCTATGAGGTTTTAAGCGGCAGCAAAAGAATCGGTTCCGGGAAATTTATAATTGATTAAAATCCTCTTTTGCCAAAACCAAGATTTACCTGAATCATATTTGATTCAAAAGTAGTAGTGTTGCTTATTGTTAAGCGGGGAAGTATTCTTTTATCCTGCAAATCATCTGTGCATTGATAAGAAACAGCTACTAAATTTTTATATCCTGCTTCTTCTGAAATTCTTTTGGTTTCATTTGTATAACTGCCATCGGGGTATGCAATAGTTTCTACTTCTTTTTGAATAACCTCTTCAATGATTTTTTTAGATTGAATTAATTCTTCTTTTGCTAATTCATTATTTACATTTCCTAAGTTATAATGACTGTGCGAATGAGAGCCAATTTCAATCAGGGCATTTTCCGAAATTTGTTTCAGTTGTTCTTTATTAATCATTTTATAATATTCTCTATTTGCTCTTGGAATAATTTTTGCAAATCCACACTTATTCATAATATCTCTAAGGATTGCATCTCTATCAGAACCCATTTTTTTTATGTAGTCGGAAGCCGATAGAGAAAGTTTATTTGAAAAAAAATTTCCATTAAGCTTAAATTTTTCGTCTCCTATTTCTAAAGTTTTGGTTCCAGAATACGATTTAATAATATCTAAAATATCAGGCCAATTAATAAAATTATCATCTACTAAAGATTGGCTAATAATAAAAAATGTCGCTGGAATATTTATCTTTTTTAAAAGAGGAAATAATGTTGTAAAATTATTCACATAACCATCGTCAAAAGTTAACGCGATTGTTTTTTTCTTCGGAACAATTCCATTTCTAAGAGAGAAAAAACATTCGGATAAAGAAACAATATTAAAATTTTTCTTGAAATAAATTAAATGTTCTTCCATTTGCTTACTGGAAATATGTCTTCCGTTGATTGAAAAATCAGGAGCATAAGAACATCCATGATAACATAACACCAAATAATTATTTCGGGCAATAGAAGAAAAAAATTTCTCTATTCCAATCATAGTAATAGTTGGAAAAATTATTTTCCTTGATACTGTTTTAACAATTGACACGGGAAATATTTTTGAATGTTTCTAACTCAAAAATACATATACGAAATGATTCATGCACAATAAATCTCATTAAATTGCCCTGCTATTTTTTCAACCGAGAATCTGCTATTAATATCCCCGCTGAATCTGGCATAATCAAATTTTTTATTCATAGTTTGCTCAATGGCGGTTTGCCAGTCATCGGGATTATTGTTCGTTAAAATCCCATTCGTTTCATTCACCAATTCAGGAATCGCTCCCACATTGGAAGCAATCACAGGAGTTCCGGTAGAAAGCGCTTCGGCTATCACTATGGAAAATGTTTCCACCTGCGAAGCATGAAGAAAAAAATCACTCTGCCAAAGCAGTTCGGCAATTTTTGTCCTGGGAATGTTTCCATGATAGTGAATTTCAAAATTCAAATTCAGTTTTTTGATTGCTTCGAGTTGTTCTCCTTCGCCCACCATATTCAGAATACTATTTTTGTTTTCCATTTTATTTAATGCCTCAATAAACAACATCGGTTCTTTGGGAGGTCTCCAGTGGGCAACTGCGGTAAAAATCACTTTGTCGGATTTTATTTTAGGTTTATAGAAAAATGTTTTTGTATCAACCACATTGGGAACGATTTTAATTTTAGAAGCATCATTCACATATTTTTCAATATTCTTTTTCAGAAAACCTGAAACTACGGTAATGGCTTTCGCATTTTGATACGCGCGTTTTCCATAGCGGGAAAAAATATTTTTCTTCATGTAGTTATCTACTTTCGACCAATGCTCGGTAATCACGTGCGGCTTTTTCAAGTCCTTTGCCAGCCAGTCGCCAAGAATGGCGCAGGGGCTCAAAATATTGGAATGAATAAGAGCGGGAGAAAAATCAGCAAGAATATTTTTTTTACAATATGTTTTCAAAATTTTATAGAGATGAAAGGGATTAACATAAATCCATTTATAAAACAGGGAACGTATATGAATAATATGCGTTTCAATTCCGTTTTCATCTGTAAATTTTTCAATTTCCTTTTCAAAAAAACTTTTCCCCCAGCAAACATTCAGAGCCGCCACCACAATTTTATTTCCCGCGCTGTGAATCGCCTTCGCATGTTCTTTAATAAAAATTCCTTTGCTCGGAATTTCTTTGGTGGGATACCAGCAGGTGAGGAAGAGAATGTTCATGTTACTATTTTCATCGGCTAATTTACTACACTAAATGAAATCAGGTTTCAGAATGATAAGGAAGCAGGACTTACGCATTTTCACCACTGAGATACTAAGTCCACTTAGAAACACTAAGAAATTCTTTGTGAATCTTAGTGTTCTTTGTGCCTTAGTGGTAAAATTGAATTTTTGCGTAAGCCCTGAAACAAATAGGAGAAAAGATTAACTTTTCCTGTACCTGACAACGGGTTCAACAGCGATGCCGATGTTGGCGCCTCGCTCATAAATTATTTTGCCCTGCCTGTCAATCTGCTCTTTTAATTTTTTGTTATCAAGCGTGTCGTAATGCAAAACATCAAACCATAAGAGTGCAGGGCTTTCGTTTTCAAACATAAAATGCAGGTGAGCAATATTCTGATGGGTTACTTTTTTTCCAACAATGGCTAAATCCACATCGGAGCCCTTTTCAAAATTGCCCGTGGCACGGCTTCCATAAATAATTACTTTTTCAATTTCAGGAATTTCAGCGAAAAGGCGTTGGATGTATTGCATATCTTTTTCGCGCAAGCCATACGAGTTTGTATTATATGTAATCATTTTTTTGCCGCCATTTTATTTTTTAACTCGTTCAAAGCAGGAAAATAATCAAAAATAATTTTATCCAAATAAGTTCTGCTTTTCTTTTCATTATAAATATGGCTGAGTTCATTCCTGGCAAGCAGTAAGTCCTCCCAAATAAACGGGTCTAACATTCCATCCTGCGCCATTTGGGTAATGACGGGTCTTGGTCCCTTTAAATCATTGTAGCCAATAAATTTCAGGTAATCCTGCATTAGTTTCCATGCCAAATCAAATGTGAATTCAAACCGCTGAATCAAGCCGTCTTTTTCCAATTCACTCAACTCTTTATATCGCGGAATAATTTCTTCGAGTGTTTTTAATGCTGCGCAGTAATTTTCGAACCGTTGTTTCCATCTTATATCTTGACTCATGACATACTATAAATATAAATTTATGCTAATGTACATTTTTTTTTCCGCGCCAAAAGTAAAAACAAAAAATGAATCACTCTTCCTTCCATCCTTCCATTATTCCAACCTTCCAATCCTCCGCATGCACATTCGTACAGATTCTTACTTTAGCAGATGAATTATGTACAACCTTAAAAAAAATCTGGACGAGTTCCTCCTTGGTCCATTTTACAGACAATTCACCGATACAATAAAAAAAGAAACCAATGATTGCAAAACGCTTTGCGATATTGGCTGCGGGTTTTATCCCACGCTGAAAAAAGTTACGCAGGCAATGAATTTTTCTGTAGGTGTGGATGCCCACGCGCCCAGTTTGGAAAAAGCAAAAAAAGAAAATATCTACTCCGAATACGTTTGCTCCGACATTAAAAAATATCTGACTGAACTGCCTGCTCAAAGTTTTGATGCCGTGATGGCGCTCGACCTCATTGAGCATCTCACCAAAGAAGAAGGCAAATGGCTCATGCAGCAAATGGAGCGCGTGGCGAAAAAGAAAGTAGTGCTCTTTACTCCGAACGGATTTGTTCCCCAGCAGCCCTACGATAACAATCCTTACCAGGAACATAAATCGGGCTGGGATTGGAATGAAATGCAGGGCTGCGGTTACAAGGTGCTTGGCTTTGGCGGATATAAAACCCTGCGTGGCGAGCGCGCAGCCATCCAATACAAGCCGCGAATCTTCTGGAAATATTTTTCTTACTTCACTCAACTCTTCACTCATAAAAATCCCAAACATGCTTTTTCAATTTTATGCATTAAAAAGTTAAGTTGAAAATGCCTTCCCCTCTTGTCTCCATCATCACGGCTACTTATAATCACGAAAAATATATTGCGGATTGCATCCGCTCGGTGCAGGCGCAAACTTTTTCCGGTTGGGAAATGCTCCTTGTGAATGACGGAAGCATGGATAAAACGCTGGAAGTTGCAGAAAGTTTTTCAAAGCAGGACTCGCGCATAAAGGTTTTCAATCAGAAAAATATAGGCGTGTTCCGCCTGGCGGAAACCTACAACTTTGCGCTGTCAAAAGCGCAGGGAAAATATATTACAATTTTGGAAGGAGATGATAAATGGGAAAAAGATAAATTAGAAAGGCAGGTAAAAACAATGGAGACCGATGAAAAAATTATACTAACATGGGGACCATCATATCCGTTTACTGCTAACATTTCAAAAATTCCTGGCGAGTATCCATCTCAGAATCCTGAAAAAGTAAAATATTATAACAACGAACCCGTTGGTTCTATTCTCAATCTTCTTTACTTTGAAAATTGCATGGGCGCTTTAACCCTCATGATTCGTAAAAAAACGCTGGAAGAAATTGGCGGTTTCAAACAAGGATTCGGTTTGCCGCTGGTGGATTTACCCACGCTGCTGGAGTTAAGCATGAAAGGAAATTTTTATTTCGATAATCATGATTTCGGCAAATGGAGGGTGTATGCAAAACAAATTACAAAAACCTACCCGGTGGAAATAATAAAAGGAAGATTTGAAGCGGCAAAAGCGCATTATGAAAAATACCGCCCGCAACTGGAAATAAATTTTTCAGAAGTGGAAAATTATTTTCAGAAAATTATTTTAACCGGCTACGCCAGGGCGGGAAGGTATAAACTCATTGCCAAAGATTTTGCAGGAGCAAGGAAGGACTATGCGAAAGCGATTTGTTATAAAGGTTTTTCTCAGTTCTCATGGCGGCTGCGCGCGGGCATGGGATATGTTTTAAGTTTTTTCCATCTGGATGTGGAATGGCTGGCAAAACTGCTTGGCAAAAAAACATACACAAAAAATTAAACCTGATACTTATCTTAATATGGCATTTTGCAGTTCATTCGTAAATTCGCACCCATTCGTTTTTCGTTGATTCAATGATTTCAAAAAAATTTCTTGCCTCTTCTTTTATTTACACTTTCATCGGTGCGCTGCCGCTGGCATCCAGCATTATCCTGCTTCCGTTCTACACGAATCTTCTTTCCATTTCTCAGTTTGGCGAACTTGCCCTTTATATCGGGTTCACTTTTCTCATCCAGGTTGTTGTGAATTTCGGATTGGATACTTCCATTGGGGTGCATTATTTTGAATACAGGGAAAATAAAAAAGAACTGAGCGAATACATAGGAACAGTGGTTGCATTGTTGTTGCTCATCGGAATCTTTTTTACTGCTGTTTCACTTCTCGCAGGGAATCTTGCATTTGAAAAAGTTTTTGCCGGAAGTGAAATTTCTTTTTTCCCATTCGGATTCATGTCGGTGCTTACTGCCATCTTCAACAGTTTTTTCAAAACCTATTCCAATCTTCTCATCACGCAGCAGCGCCCGAAACTTTTTTTCTGGGTAAACTTTTTCAATTTCATTCTCACCATTGGAATTTCGCTTGCGGGATTGTACTTATATCCTCATTCATTGATTGGTCCTATGTGGGGAAGATTGCTTTCGGGTGTTGGAATTTTTCTGCTTGCCTTTTATTTTTTCGCCAGCGAGTTCGGCATTCATTTCAAAATTGACTTGCTGAAAGGTATGTGGAGTTTTTGTTTTCCGGTTGCCGCGTATTTCATCCTCATGTGGATTGTCTCTTACATTGACCGCTACATTATTAATGACTATCTCACCACTTCCGATGTGGGCATTTATGATTTCGCGATGAAATGCACGCTGGGAATTGATTTTTTGCAGATGGGGCTGAGCAACGCCATTCAACCGAAAATTTTTTCCATCTGGAAAGAAAAAAATATCAGCGAAAGCACTGTGGAAGTGAACCGCTACTTCAATGCATTCACTGCAATTACTGTATTGTTAATTCCTGCGACAGTATTCATCATGCCGGTTGTAGTTCCGCTGCTGGTTTACAAGCCGCAGTATTACGATGCATTTAATTATTTGCCGCTGCTCGCGCTTGGATTTGTTTTCCGGGGATTGTTCAACATGTATCTTGCTCCCGTTTATTTTTTCAAAAAGACAAAAGTGCTCACGAAAGTTTTTTTTCTCTCTTCTGTAATTCAGGTTGCACTCATGATTTTATTTATTAAGCAATGGGGAGTATGGGGAGTGGTGTGGGCGGGCTTGCTCACAAAACCGGTGCAGGTGTTTTTTCTCTGGCTGGAGAGCCGGAAAATTTTTCAATTCCGGTTTAACAAAACAAAACTGCTGTTGCTTCCGGTAATTTTTTCAATGCTGGTAATCCTTGCAGATAGATTTATTCCTTTCAACTATATCCTTCTTGTTTCTGCAGGAGAAATTATTCTTGTCGGAATTTTTGTACTGCTTATTTACCGGAATGAATTAAAAATTACATGGGAGAATCTGACTAAAAAAACCACGCAATAAATTTCATTCAGAAAATTTATATCCTACTCCCCTAACCGAAAAAAAATGTTTCGGCTCGCGGGGATTTTTTTCAAAATATTTCCGGAAGTTCACAATGTAATTATCAATGGTGCGGGTGGAAGGATACACATCGTATTCCCAGACATTTTTCAGAATTTCCTCCCGCGAAACCACTTCGTTCTTTTTTTCGATTAAGAGTTTCAGCAAATGAATTTCTCTTTTTGAAATAGTTTGTTTCTTTCCTCTGAAAGATTTTATTTCATACGTGGCGAAATTAATTTCATTCCCTCCGAATTTATACTGCTGGTTCTGAATTCTCGATTCGCTGCTTTTAGTTTTTCTCTTCAGCAAATTGCTTACTCTCAGCAAAAGTTCCTGCAGGTTGAACGGCTTGGCGAGATAATCATCCGCTCCTAATTTTAAACCCTGCACGCGTTCATCGCTTGAACCTTTTGCGGTAAGAAAAAGCACCGGCACTTCGGTATTTTCCATTCTTATTTTCCGGCAAAGCGTATAGCCGTCCATTTCAGGAAGCATCACATCGAGAATGAGCAAATCAAAATGCGCAGAGCGGAAAGTATCGAACGCAATTTTTCCATCGCGTGCTTCGGTTACATGGTATCCTTCCAGTTCAAGATTCAAACGAATAGTATCGCGCAGGTTTTTTTCGTCTTCCACTAATAATATTCGTTGCGCCATACCTATGCGATGGGGTGAAATGCGTCTTCTATGTGATTAACGCGATGATTGTTTCCTGTCAGGATTATTCCGATAATATCAAACCGCACTTCCAAATCGAGATTATTTTTTTCTACGTAGGCGTTGATGGCTTTAATGAGGTTGCGCTGCTTCTGGCGGTTTACAAATTCTTCGGGCTCTCCGAAAAAATTTCCGCTGCGTGTTTTCACTTCGGCAACCACAAGGGTTTCGTCCTTCTGCGCAATAATATCAATTTCTTCCCGCCCGAACCGCCAGTTCTTTTCCAGAATGGTGTAACCCTTTCCTTCCAGATAAGCCGAAGCGAGTTCTTCGCCCTGAATGCCTGTATCGTTATGTTCAGCCATGAATCAACGAAAAACGAATTTGTACGAACCTACGAAAAAATACATTTCGTATTTTTTTGCTTTGAATCCCGATTTATCGGGACGCATTTCGCTTTTCGATGATTTGGTATGATTGTTGAAATTACTCCTCGGGTTTCTAAAAAAAGATTATTTTCGTCCCACTAAAAAATCAACAACATGAAAAAAAATTTTTCTATCGCTCTTTGCCTTCTTTCTTCTTATCTGTTCTCGCAATCATTTGAAGGCACTATTGAATTCAAAAAGAAAACTCTCACCGATACGGTGAACTATGTTTACTATGTGAAAGGCGACAAAGTGCGCCTTGATGAAATCGGAAGCAAATCAAAAAAAGTGGAAGGCAGTTTTTTGATTGACTTAAAAACAAGCAGCATGGTTTCACTCAGCCACGACCGCAAACTTTACATCGAGCAGGCGCCCGGAACTCCGCCCGTAGTAAATGGAAAACCGGAAGTGAAGAAAACCGGCAACACTAAAAAAGTTCTGGGTCAGAATTGCACCGAGTATGTTGTAAAAAATCCGGATGAAAAAGTTCAGGTTACTTACTGGCTCGCAAACGGCAACTATACTTTCTTTTCAAAACTTTTAAAAATCCTGAACCGCAAAGATAAATCAGCAGTTTATTTCCAACAGTTGACCGGTGTTGAAGGAACGTTTCCTTTTCTTTCCAGCCAGGTGAATCTTGCTACGAACGAAGAAGAAGTGAAAATGGAAGTAACAAAGGTTGACAAAAAAACTGTGGATGCAAGCATGTTTGAGATTCCGAAAGATTATCAGAAGTTTCAGAAGTGACGAGCGAAGCAAAGTCATCCCGAACGAAGTGAGGGATCTCTTTCAGCATGACAAAGTCACCTTCTCTCCCACACTGAGTTTAGCCCTTCTGCCAAACGGAAGGGCTAAATTTTTTGTATCATGTCCTGCAGGAAAATTAAAACAAACTGGGTAATCAAATTCTTTCACTGTATCGAAAATAATTTCTTCAGCCGTTTTTCCGAAGGGGGTTTGATTGTCTTTCATTTCGCTCAGCCCTCCAACAATTAATCCTTCGAGGTGAGAAAGTTTTCCTGCGCGCTTGAGGGAAAGCATCATGCGGTCAACGTGATAAAGGTATTCATCCACATCTTCAAGGAAAAGAATTTTTCCGCTGGTGGAAATTCCTGATTTGGTTCCTTTCAATGCATATAATAAGGAAAGGTTTCCTCCCACTAAAACTCCTTCGGCTTTTCCTTTTTTGTTTAGCGTGTGAGAAGAAATTTTATAATTCATTTTTTCTCCGAACAAAATTTTTTTCAGCGTGCCAACCGATTCTTCGTCCTTATGAAAATTAATGGGCATGGTGGCATGAAGCGTTTCAATATCGAAGTTCTGGTAAATGTGTGAATGAAGAACCGTAATATCGCTGTAACCGATAATCCATTTTGGTTTTTCGCAAAAAATTTTGAAATCAAGTTTATCTATGATGCGAAGCGTTCCGTAGCCGCCACGCGCAGAAATTATTGCGCGAATGGAATTATCATCGAGCATTGTCTGAAAATCTTCTGCACGCTGCTCATCTCTTCCCGAAAACTGATTTTCATTTCCGAAAATATTTTTTCCCAATTCAATTTTCAATCCCCATTTTTCAAATGTGTCAATCCCCAGTTGAATTTCTTCTTTGGAAATTTTTCGTGCCGGAGCAACAATTCCTATTTTGTCGCCACGTTTTAAAAAAGGAGGTGCGCTCATTTATTTATCTTTACCGCTAAAATAAATCAGTTAATCGTTAATCGTTAATCGTTAATAGTTTTTTATCAACAAAACTTCTGCCTTGAATTTCAAAAGACATACCGTAACTGCCGCGCTTCCTTACGCGAATGGCCCTTTGCACATCGGGCATCTGGCGGGCTGCTATATTCCTGCCGATATTTTTGTGCGTTACCTGCGAAGCAAAGGCGAAGATGTGAAATTCATTTGCGGCTCGGATGAACACGGAGTTCCGATTACCATTAAGGCGAAGAAAGAAGGAATTACTCCACAGCAAGTGGTGGACAAGTATCACAAGATGATGAAAGATTCTTTTGCGGAATTTGGAATTTCATTCGACATTTACTCACGCACATCGAATAAAATTCATCATGAAACCGCACAGGAATTTTTCAAAACACTTTACGATAAAAAAAATTTCACGGAAGAAATCACCGAGCAGTATTTTGATGAGAAGGCAAATCAGTTTCTTGCCGACAGATATATAGTGGGTACTTGTCCGAAATGCGGAAATGAAAATGCGTATGGCGATCAATGCGAAAGATGCGGAAGTTCTCTGAGCCCGACTGATTTGATAAATCCGAAATCAACGTTATCCGGAGAAAAACCTGTTCTCAAGAAAACAAAAAACTGGTTTCTTCCTTTGGATAAAATGCAGCCGCAGATTGAAAAATATATTGAGACGCACAAGGATTGGAAAGTAAATGTGTACGGTCAATGCAAATCGTGGCTCGACCAAAAATTGCAGCCGCGTGCAATGACGCGCGATTTGGATTGGGGAGTAAAAGTTCCGCTGCGCGATGCAGAAGGAAAAGTTTTGTATGTGTGGTTCGATGCGCCCATCGGATATATTTCAGCAACGAAAGAATTTTTTGAAAGGGACAAGGGACAAGGGACAAGGGACGAGTGGAAAAAATATTGGATGGATAAAGAAACGAGATTGGTTCATTTCATCGGGAAAGACAATATTGTTTTTCACTGCATAATTTTTCCGGCAATGCTGATGGCGCACGGAGAATATATTTTGCCGGACAATGTTCCCGCAAATGAATTTCTGAATCTTGAAGGAGATAAAATTTCCACTTCGCGCAACTGGGCGGTGTGGCTGCACGAATACCTGAAAGAATTTCCCGGCAAGCAGGATATGCTGCGCTATGTACTCACAGCAAATGCGCCTGAAACAAAGGACAATGATTTCACGTGGAAAGATTTTCAACAGAAGAATAACAGCGAACTCGTTGCTATTCTCGGAAATTTTGTGAACCGCACATTGGTGCTTACTCAAAAATATTTTGAGAATAAAGTTCCGCCAGCGGAAGAATTTACAAAGGGAGATATTTTGCTGATGGAAGAAATTTCCAAACATCCGAAAAAAATTTCCTCTGCTTTAGATGCTTTTAAATTCCGCGAAGCGCTGGCGGAAATGATGAACCTTGCGCGGCTTGGAAATAAATACTTAGCCGATAACGAACCGTGGAAACTTTCCGACCAAAAAAGAATTGGAACCATTCTGAATATTTGTCTGCAGCTTTGCGCGAATCTTTCCATTGTGTGCGAGCCGTTTCTTCCGCGCACTTCTGAAAGTCTTTTTTCTATTCTCCATCTTGGAAAATTAAACTGGCGCGATGCCGGAAGAAACGACATTCTGAAAAGCGGGCATCAACTCGAACGGGCAAAACTTTTATTTGAGAAAATTGAAGATGATGTAATTCAAAAACAAGTTGCAAAACTGCAAGGGACAAAGGACAGGGGACAAGGGACAAGTGAAATACAAAATGCAATACTTATGGCAACCATTGACGATTTTAAAAAACTTGACATCCGCGTGGGGAAAATTATCGAAGTGAATGATTTTCCCGAAGCAAAAAAGCCAGCTTATAAATTGAAAATAGATTTCGGAAAAGAAATTGGCATTAAAAATTCCAGCGCGCAAATCACAAAGAACTATTCCAAAGAACAACTGAAAGGAAAATTAATTCTTGCAGTTGTAAATTTTCCTCCGAGAAAAGTGGGTCCATTCATTTCCGAAGTGCTCACGCTTGGCGTGCCGGATAAAAACAATGAAACAATTTTAGTGGAGCCGGAGAAAGATGTGGAAATCGGGGAAAGATTAAACTAATTATTTCCCGGTAAAATTCGGTTTTCTCTTTTCTAAAAATGCAGAAGTCCCTTCCTTAAAATCTTCCGTGGCAAAACAGTTGGAGAACTCTTCTATTTCTTTCGAGAAGCCGTCAACGCCTTCAGCAAAGTAAGCGTTCATGGAAGTGATGGCGCTGCCGATTGCTTTCGGTGATTTAGATTTTATTTTCTCTGCTAACTCCAAACATTTTGGAATGAGTTGTTCCTGTGCAACCACATAATTCACCAAACCCAATTGCAATGCTTCCTGCGCAGTAATCATATCCGCAGTGAGATGAAGTTCCATTGCTTTTGTTTTTCCTATATATTGAATCAATCGCTGCGTGCCTCCGTAGCCGGCAATCAAACCGAGATTCACTTCGGGCTGTCCGAACTTTGCATTCTCACTTGCCACTCTTAAATGACAAGCCATTGCAAGTTCGCAGCCGCCACCGAGCGCGAAACCATTCACAGCAGCAATCACCGGCTTGGTACAGTCCTCAATTAATTTGAAAACATTCTGCCCGGCTTTCGCCATTGCTCTCCCCTCTTCCACCGATAAATCAATAAACTCAGAAATATCCGCGCCCGCAACAAATCCTTTTGTTCCCGAACCGGTGATGATAATTGCTTTTACCTCGGAATTATTTTTTGCTTCCTGTATTGCCTGCCCGATTTCCTGCACGGTGAGTTTGTTCAGCGCGTTGAGTTTATCGGGGCGGTTAACGGTGATGGTGAGAACACCGTTTTCGGTTTTTGTGAGGAGGTTTTGAAAGGACATATAAATTATTTTTTTCTTGATTGTAATTTTTTCATTTTCTCCCACTGGCTTAAATACGATGGCTTCTTCTCCGCAGAAATAATCCGCTGCTGAATTTCTTCCATCGCTTCTTCGCTGAGAGGATTTTTTTTGCGGTCGGCAGTAATGCTTTCCCAGATGGCGTCAATCAAAACAATTCGCTGTTGAACGCTGAGGCGGGCTATTTCGGAGAAGTTCATTGCGTGCAAGATTAAAATATTTTTTCCATATATAAATGTATTATTCGTTCATTTGCATTCATTCGTATATTAGCAATGAAATTATGTCTATCAAAGTACAAAACATCACCAAGATTTACGGAAAGCAAAAAGCATTGAACGATGTTTCGTTTGAAGTGAACGCAGGAGAAGTGGTTGGTTTCCTCGGACCGAATGGCGCTGGAAAATCCACCATGATGAAAATTCTCACCTGCTTTCTTCCGCAAACATCGGGAACTGCAAGCGTGTGCGGGTTTGATGTGAGCGAGCAATCACTCGAAGTAAGAAAAAATGTCGGCTACCTTCCAGAAAGCAATCCGCTCTACTATGAAATGTATGTGAAAGAATATCTTTCTTTCGTTGCGGAACTTCACGAACTAAAAAATATTGCTGAAAGAGTAAAAGAAATTATTTCTGTTACAGGATTGGAAATTGAGCAGAGAAAAAAAATTGGCGCGCTGTCGAAAGGATATAAACAGCGCGTAGGACTTGCTCAAGCATTAATTCACAACCCGAAAGTTTTAATTCTTGACGAACCTACCTCAGGACTTGACCCGATTCAACTGGTGGAAATAAGAAACGTGATAAAAGAAATAGGCAAAGAAAAAACCGTCATGCTTTCCACGCACATCATGCAGGAGGTGGAAGCCATGTGCGGCAGAGTAATTATTATCAGCAAAGGGAATATTGTGGCGGATAAATCCACGAAAGAATTAAAACAATCTTCTTCTGATAAAATAATTGTGACTGTTGAGTTTGATAAACCCACTTCGCGTTCAGCGCTCACAAACATTTCAGGCGTTCAGGATGCAAAAAATATTTCTGGCAACGTGTGGCAGATTATTTCTTCTTCGGAAAAAGATATTCGTGCCGATGTGTTCAATTTCGCTGTGAAAAATAATCTTGCCGTGCTCACCATTCAAAAGGAAGAACAAAAACTGGAAGACATTTTTAAAGAATTGGCAGGGTAAATTTCTCGTTTCTCCTATCATAAAATAATTTTAACTTCGTCCTCCGTTGTACGAAACACGAATGAATACGAATATCCGAATTGCTGCTCCATTTGTAAATTCGAATATTCGAACCTTTCGCGATTCGCACAACTTCTAACTTCAAACCTCTAACTTCAAACTTAAACTATGTCTTACCTCTTCACTTCCGAATCCGTTTCTGAAGGCCACCCCGATAAAGTTGCCGACCAGATTTCTGACGCGCTCATTGACCATTTTCTCGCCTATGATGCAAATTCAAAAGTTGCCTGCGAAACTTTAGTAACAACCGGGCAGGTTGTTTTGGCGGGCGAAGTAAAATCGGATGCCTACCTCGATGTGCAGGATATTGCGCGCGATGTAATAAAAAAAATCGGCTATACAAAATCAGAATATATGTTCGAGGCGAACTCATGCGGAATTTTTTCTGCCATTCACGAGCAAAGCCCCGACATTAACCAAGGCGTGGTGCGCAAGAAAAAAGAAGAACAAGGCGCAGGCGACCAGGGAATGATGTTCGGTTATGCTTGCCGCGAAACAGATAATTACATGCCGCTTCCGCTCGAACTCGCGCACACTTTGCTTCGTGAACTTGCGATTATCCGCAGAGAAGAAAAAACAATGACCTATCTCCGCCCCGATGCAAAATCTCAGGTAACGATTGAATACAACGACAAGAACCAGCCCGTGCGCATTGATACAATTGTTATTTCCACACAGCACGATGCGTTTGATTCGAACGATGATAAAATGCTGGCGAAAATTAAAACCGATGTGATTAATATTCTTGTTCCGCGCGTGATGAAAAAACTTCCGAAGCGTGTGCAGGCGTTGTTCAACAATAAAATAACCTATCACGTAAATCCCACAGGAAAATTTGTGATTGGCGGTCCGCACGGAGATACTGGACTTACCGGAAGAAAAATTATTGTAGATACATACGGAGGAAAAGGCGCGCATGGCGGTGGAGCTTTCTCAGGAAAAGATCCTTCCAAAGTTGACCGCTCGGCAGCGTATGCAACGCGCCACATTGCAAAAAATATGGTGGCTGCAGGAATCTGCGATGAAGTGCTCGTGCAGGTTGCATACGCAATCGGAGTTGCGCAGCCCGTTGGACTGAATGTGACTACTTATGGAACTTCCAAAGTGAAAATGAATGACGGAGAAATTGCAAAGCACATTCTGAAAGTTTTTGACATGCGTCCTTACTCTATTGAACAAAGATTCAATTTGCGCTCGCCCATTTATTTTGAAACTGCTTCTTACGGTCACATGGGAAGAGAAACCGTGGAAGTAACAAAAACTTTTAACGCAGGAAAGCGCGATGAGAAAAAAGTGAAAGTGAAACTTTTCCCCTGGGAAGAATTAAATTATGTGGATGCGCTGAAGAAAGAATTTTCTTTAGCTGGGAAGAGAGAGATGGTGTTGGTGTAAAATTATTTTTCGCTGCGTTTCTTCTTAAAAAATTCTTTCATCAACTCCCCGCATTCCTCCGCAAGAATCCCCGATATGATTTTTGTTTTCGGATGAATTAATTTATTCGAGAACATGGAATAGCCGCGTTTTTCATCCTTTGCACCGTAAACAATTTTTCCAATCTGTGTCCAGAAACTTGCTCCCGCGCACATGGGACAGGGTTCAATGGTGACATAAAGCGTGCATTCATTTAAATATTTCCCTCCGAGAAAAGAAGACGCCATCGTGAACGCCTGCATTTCTGCGTGAGCAGTGGAATCGGTTAATTTTTCAGAAAGATTGTGTGAGCGCGCAATTATTTTTCCATCGCAAACAATCACTGCGCCCACAGGAACTTCATCCAGTTCAAATGCCTTGCGCGCTTCTTTCAGCGCTTCACGCATAAAATGTTCATCATCCTTACTCATCTGAATACGAAAATACGAATTGTCATTCTGAGCGAAGCGAAGAATCTATATTTTTGGAACGATGGAAAAAATAACATGGCATTGCAAACACTTTAAGGATTTATCAAATGAAGAACTCTACAAAATTTTTCATTTGCGTTTATCTGTTTTTGTAGTTGAGCAAAACTGTCCTTACCAGGATGCGGACGGAAAAGATTTGAAATGTTTTCATTTATGGGGAGAGCAAAATGGGAAAATGATTGCGTATGCGAGAATTGTTCCAGCGAATGTTTCCTATAAAGAGCCATCGATTGGCAGAGTGGTTACATCCACTGAAGCAAGAAAAACCGGGGCGGGAAAAATTCTGATGGAAAAATCAATGGAGTTCATCAAAAAAGAATTCGGCAATGTTCCTGTACGAATTGGCGCGCAAAAATATTTGCAAAAGTTTTATGAAAGTTTTGGTTTTATGCGCGAAGGCAATGAATACGATGAAGATGGAATTCCGCATATCATAATGCTATATGCTCCCTGATTGTACCGAAGTACGAATCTATACGAACTTACGAACTACGAATTGTAAATTCATTTACCTTCGCTCTCACTTTTGAATTTTGATTTTTAAACTTTTGACTTAGAAATTATGCTTCGCACAAACACCTGCGGTGAACTCACAATAAAAAATGTCGGCACAAGTGTTACGCTTTGCGGATGGCTCGCTCGTTCGCGCGATTTAGGCGGAATGACTTTTATTGATTTGCGCGATCGTTATGGAATCACACAATTGGTTTTCAATATGGAAACTAATAAAGATTTATGCGAGCAGGCGAGAAAACTCGGACGTGAATTTGTTTTGCGCGCAACAGGAAAAGTTTCAGAGCGTTCAAATAAAAATCTGAAAATTCCTACTGGGGAAATTGAAATCATCGTAGATAAATTAGAAGTGCTGAACGAATCCAAAACTCCTCCTTTCACGATTGAAGATGATTCTGACGGTGGCGATGAACTCAGATTAAAATACCGCTATCTCGATTTAAGAAGAACTCCGGTAAGAAATAATTTATTGCAGCGCCATAAAGTTGCGCAGGCAGTGCGAGAATATTTTGATGCGAACGGTTTTGCCGATGTGGAAACTCCTTTCCTTATTAAATCTACTCCAGAAGGAGCGCGCGATTTTGTTGTGCCATCACGAATGAATCAGGGGGAGTTTTACGCGCTTCCGCAGTCACCGCAAACTTTCAAGCAGTTGCTGATGGTTTCCGGTTTCGATAGGTATTACCAGATTGTGCGATGTTTCCGCGATGAAGATTTACGTGCGGACAGACAACCGGAGTTCACACAGATAGATTGTGAAATGAGTTTCGTGGAGCAGGAAGATGTGCTGAATATGTTTGAAGGAATGGTGAAGCACGTTTTCAAAAAAGTGCGCGGGCTGGATTTGCCAAAATTTCCGAGGATGAAATATGATGAAGCCATGATGTATTACGGAAATGATAAACCTGATTTGCGCTTCGGAATGAAATTTACCTATGTAAAAATTTCTCCCAATGCCTGTGCGCTGTTGGAACACGATGAAAAAAATTCCGGCTTCAAAGTTTTTGATGAATCGGAAATTGTTGTTGGCATTTGCGCAAAAGGTTGCGCGGAATATTCGCGCAAGCAACTGGATGAACTTACTGAATTTGTAAAGCGTCCGCAGCTTGGAGCAGGAGGATTGGCGTATATAAAAGTAAATGCTGACGGAGCGGTTAAATCTTCCTTTGATAAATTTTACTCTGCAGAAAGATTGAAGGGAATTTCCGAATCATTCGAAGCAAAGCCGGGAGATCTGATTTTAATTCTTGCCGGAGAAAAAAATAAAACACGCAAAGCATTGTCGGAACTTCGCCTGGAAATGGGAAACAAACTTGGGCTTCGCGATAAAAATAAATTTGAATGTTTGTGGGTAATTGATTTTCCATTGCTGGAATGGAACGAAGAAGAACAGCGCTGGTTTGCGATGCATCATCCGTTCACTTCGCCAAAGAAAGAAGATATTGACTGGATGTTCAACGGCTATACGAAAAAAGATTCTCATTCTCCCAAGGCAAATGCATACGATATTGTGATTAACGGTGTGGAAGTTGGGGGTGGCTCTATCCGCATTCACAATCGTGAACTTCAGCAGCAAATGTTCAAAGTGCTTGGCTTAACCAAAGAAGAAACGGAAAGAAAATTTTCTTTCATCCTGAACGCATTTGAATACGGTGCTCCTCCGCATGGAGGAATTGCTTTTGGTTTTGACCGCCTTTGCTCTATGGTCATCAACAACGAAGATTATATCCGCGATTACATTGCCTTCCCTAAAAATAATTCCGGACGAGATATCATGCTGGATTCTCCATCTGACATTGACGGGAAGTTGAAAAAAGAACTGGGATTAAAATAATTCACAATTATTTCCGTTACGTTCGCAAAAAAGAATGTACTGAGAAAGATTCTTCATAAATTCTTGTTACCTTCACCTAACAAAAAATTAAATTGAAATATGTGTGGCATTGTAGGATACATCGGAAGCAAAGAAGCATATCCCATTCTCATTAAAGGATTGCACCGTCTTGAATATCGCGGCTACGACAGCGCGGGAGTTGCCATTCTCAATAAGGAATTGCACGTTTATAAATGCAAAGGGAAAGTTGCTGACCTTGAAAAACACATAGACAAAAAAGACACGCACGGAACCATCGGTATCGGGCATACACGCTGGGCAACGCACGGAGCGCCAAACGATATTAACGCGCACCCGCATTATTCACAGACAAAAAAATTAGTCATCATTCATAACGGAATCATTGAAAACTACGCACCGCTGAAAAAGGAATTACAGAAGCGCGGGCATAAATTCCAGAGCGATACTGATACAGAAGTTTTAATTCATCTCATCGAAGATATTTACGTGAACGAAAGCGTTGACCTGGCAGAAGCGGTTCGGCAAGCTTTGAACGAAGTGATTGGCGCGTATGCAATCGTTGTGCTTTCAAAAGATAATCCCGATGAACTCATCTGCGCAAAAAAATCCAGCCCGCTTGTAATTGGCATCGGCAAGAATGAATTTTTCATTGCATCGGATGCAACTCCCATTGTTGAGTACACAAAAAATGTTGTGTACCTCGAAGATGAAGAGATTGCTGTTGTCCCGCGAAAAGGAAAATTGGAAATCAAAACCATTCGCAATAAAAAGAAAACTCCTTACATACATGAACTCGAACTTCATCTCGAAGCGCTGGAAAAAGGCGGCTATCCGCATTTCATGCTCAAGGAAATTTATGAGCAGCCGCGCTCGGTTCGCGACAGCATGCGCGGACGATTGGTGACGAAAGAAGGAAAAGTAAAAGTGAACCTTGGCGGAATAAAAGATTACGAACAAAAAATGATTAACGCCAAGCGGATTATTTTTGTCGCCTGCGGAACTTCCTGGCATGCCGGACTTGTCGGAGAATATTTATTTGAAGACCTCGCGCGCATTCCCGTGGAAGTGGAATACGCTTCCGAATTCCGCTATAGAAATCCAATCATTGGCGAAGACGATGTGGTGATTGCAATTTCACAATCGGGCGAAACTGCCGACACGCTTGCCGCCATCGAACTCGCGAAATCAAAAGGCGCAACCATTATCGGAATTTGTAATGTAGTCGGCTCAACAATTCCGCGCACCACGCACGCGGGTTCTTACACGCACGCAGGACCGGAAATCGGAGTGGCATCTACCAAAGCATTCACTGCGCAAATCACTCTTCTTACTTTAATGGCGCTTCGCATTGCGAAAAAGAAAGGCAGCATTTCCGAATCAAGATATTTTGAATTAATAAATGAACTGGATGAAATTCCTGCGAAGATTGAAAAAATGCTGAAGAAAAATGATGAAGTAAAAAAACTTGCAAAGGTTTTCAAAGACGTTCACAACTTTCTTTATCTCGGAAGAGGATATACTTTTCCCGTTGCGCTGGAAGGCGCGCTCAAGCTGAAAGAAATTTCTTACATACACGCGGAGGGTTATCCTGCTGCTGAAATGAAGCACGGACCCATTGCACTTATAGATGATGACATGCCGGTGGTGGTGATTGCAACCAAAGGCGCATGGTATGAAAAAGTGATGAGCAACATACAGGAAGTGAAAGCGCGCAAAGGAAAAATAATTGCCATCGTTACCGAGCGCGATAAAGTTGTGAAGCAGCACGCAGATTATGTAATTGAAATTCCGGAGACCGATGAAATTCTTGTCCCGCTGATTTCAGTAATTCCCCTGCAGCTTCTCGCTTATCATATTGCGGTAATGCGCGGCTGCAATGTTGACCAGCCCAGAAATTTAGCAAAGAGCGTTACAGTAGAGTAAGATTATTCTGGAAGTTTGTTATCTTAGCAGTATAATCCTATTCTATTGAAAACAAAATTACTTTCTCTTTTTATTTTTTACTATGTAGGTGCGGGTGCACAAACAAATGTTCCCGGAGGAAATGTATATGGAGCTTGGACGCTTGCTGGCTCTCCGTATAATGTGAGCGGACACATTACTGTTCCAAAAGACTCTACTCTTACAATACAACCCGGAGTGAATATTGTTTTTCAAGGGCATTATAAATTTAATGTGCGAGGCAGGGTGTTTGCGGCAGGAACATCAAGCGATACGGTTGTTTTTACTGCTGCTGATACATCGATTGGATGGTGGGGAATGCGTTATGACAGCATTTTAGTAACCCAAGACTCTTCTCTTTTTGTTTATTGTAAACTGCAATATGGAAAAGCAAACACCGGAACCGGAAATGATTTGTATGGGGGAGCAATTATGGTAAATAATTTTTCTAAAATCAGAATTGCAAATTGCATGATTACAAATAATTTCTCTTCCGGAGGAGGCGGGATTTGTTTTAATTCTTCTAATGGCACCATTTCTAACTGTACTGTCAGCAATAATACCGCCTCGGTTTCTTCCGCCAATTCTAATACTTATTCTTACGGTGGCGGGATTTATTTTAGTTCTTTTTCGGGCACCATCTCTAACTGTACTGTTAGCAACAACTCAGTGTTTTCGTCTTCTTCTAATTCTTATGGTTCTTATTCTTATGGTGGAGGAATTTATTTTATAACTTCTTTTTTAGCCACTATCTCTAACTGCACCGTTAGCAATAACACCGCCTCTGCTTTTTCTTCTAATTCTCTTTATTCTTCTTCTTATGGTGGTGGGATTTATTTTGATTTAAGTGCCGCATTTCCACCTCCCACCGGTGGTACTATTACTAACTGCACCATTAGCAACAACACTTGCTCGAATGCTTATTATTCTTATGGCGGAGGAATTTATTTTTCTTCTTGGGCGTATTCTAATTTTGCAGGAGGATTTATTACTAACTGTACCATCCAAGACAACTCATCTTCTTCCGGTGGCGGAGGGATTTATTTTGGTTCTTTGCACTCAGGCCCTGTCATTACTAATTGCATCATTAATAATAACACTTCGCGCTATGGTGCCGGAATTGATTGTAGTTCCTATGGTGGTACTATTACTAATTCCACAATCAGCAACAATTTTTCTATTTCTTCTTTTTCTTACGGTGGCGGTATTTACGGAGGCATGGATACCATTGCTGACTGTATTATCAGCAATAATTCTTCTTCTTACGGTGGCGGAGTTTATTCTTCTTCTGGTGCCATCACAAATTGTGCTATTATTAATAATACCGCATTCAGTTCAAGTGAAGGAGGCGGAGGAATTTATTTTTTAGGTAGTCCTACAGTTACTAATTGTACCATTGCAAATAATGATGCAACTGGAACAAGCGGAGGAGGTGGAGGATTATTTTTCAAGAATAATTCTGACCCGGATTTTATTAATTGTATTCTATATGGTAACACCGCCTCCAGCGGCAATGGAGCAAATATTTATTTATATGATAGTTTGAGCAATCCATCTTTTTCTTATTGTGATATTCAGGGAAGCAGCGCGGCTATTTATAATAACTCGGGAACTTATTCGGGTTCTTATACTAACAACATAGATTCTGTTCCTCTTTTTGTTGCTCCTTCAGCGGGTGCTGGCACAGGTTTCAACGGGCTTATTGCAAACTGGCATCTTCAAACTACTTCTCCCTGTATTGATATGGGAGATCCGAACAACACAATCGGTTTTTATCCTGCCAGTGATTTAGGAGGAAATCCACGCGTAGTAGTTTGCAGGATAGATATGGGTGCGTATGAAGATCAAAACGGGCTGCCGTTTTTAGTTTCACTCTCTATTCAGCAAAATATTTATTGCGTTGGTAATGGCAACGGTGCAGCAACTGTCACAGTAAGTAACGGCACACCTCCTTATACATATAGTTGGAGCAGCGGAGAAACTACTTCTGCAGTTACAGGCCTTTCAGCTGGAACGTATACAGTTATTGTAACGGATGCAGGTAACTGTTCAAAGACGGGTATCGTTACCATTACACAACCCAATCTTATTATAAGCATGACATCTGTCCAAACAGCATGTAACGCAAATACAGGAACTGCTTCTGCTTCTCCTTCGGGTGGAACTTCACCTTATACTTTTATATGGAACAATGGCCAAACAACTTCAGTGACCACAGGGCTTGGCACAGGAAATTATACCGTTACAATTACGGATGCAAACGGGTGTACAAAAAATGCAATTGCTTATATTACACCAAAGCCCAGCCCCAATGTAACCACTTCTGCCACTCAAACTAATTGCTCGCCTTCGACCGGAACAGCAGCAGCCACCGCATTGGGTGGCGCCTCTCCTTATACTTATTTATGGAGCGATGGGCAAACTACTTCGGTGGCAACAGCACTTGCTGCCGGCAGTTATACGGTAGTTGTAACTGACAGCTATGGCTGTACAAAAACAGCAACTGTTTCTGTTACACAAAAATCTAATCCCAACGTAACTACTTCTACCACTCAAACTAATTGCTCTTCTCCAACAGGAACAGCGACCGCATCTGTATCTGGCGGCACCTTTCCCTATACGTATTTATGGAGCAACAATGCAACTACTCAGCAAGCAAATAATTTGGCAGCAGGAAATTATTCGGTAACAGTAACAGATGCGAATGGCTGTACTTCTTCTGACAGTGTTACAATTTCACAATTTCCTTCAGTTCTTACAAATCAAAATGTTTCCATTTGTAATGGTGATAGCATCTTGGTTGGAGGTAATTATCAAACAACAGCAGGAACATACAATGATACTTTGCAAACGGTGAATGGGTGTGATAGTGTTATTGTAACAGCACTTACAATAAATTCCTTACCATCCGTTTCCCTTTCCCTCAACCCCGATACAGTTTGTATAAGTTCAGGAGCATACGCCCTTACAGGAGGTTCACCAAACGGAGGGATTTATTCAGGAGCAGGAGTAAGCGCTGGAAATTTTAATCCAAGTATGGCAGGCAATGGATTGCACAATATTATTTACACCTACACCGATGCAAACAACTGTACCAACAGCGATACCGCGCATGTATTTGTAGATTTATGTACGGGAGTGCAAACTTATTTTAATAGTGAAGAAATTATTATTTCTCCCAATCCAACAACCGGAATTTTTACCATTCAATTTGCAGACCCTTCGACTTTGCTCAAGGTGACAGCCGTTGAAATTACAAATCTCTTGGGAGAAAAAATTTACTCATCGGTAATAAATTCAAGCAAGTCAGAAATTGATTTAAGCAAAACCTCCAAGGGAATTTATTTCATTAAAGTAATTTCAGAGGCGGGAGTTGTTACAAGAAAATTAATTCTCCAGTAAGATTTTCATTTCGTATCTTTGTATCACAATACTTTTAACATGGTTCTCACAATAAATAAAAATTCATCTCTCAGGGAAGTGGAAAAACTTCTTTCCCGTCTTTTCAGCAAAAAGAAAAAAGGGCTGAACGCAAGAAAATATTGCGGAATAATTCATCTCAAACGCGATGCCTTGCAAATCCAAAAGGATTTAAGAAATGAATGGGAATAATCTCGTAGCCGATACAAATATAATCCTGTATTTGTTTAACGGTGACGAACGTCTTGCAGAAATACTTTCCGAAAAACAAGTGTATGTATCCTTTATTACCGAATTAGAGGTTTTAAGTTTTCGTGAATTTTCCAAATCAGACCTTGCTAAAGCCGAGCAATTTCTTTCTCAATGCAAAATCATTGACATCAATGATTCCATTAAAAAGAAATCTGTAGAAATCAGAAAAAACTCTTCTTTAAAACTTCCCGATGCTATAATAGGAGCAACTGCTATTTATCTCGGACTTCCGCTCATTTCTGCTGACAGCGATTTCAGGCGGATTAAGGAATTGGAATTGATACATTACGCGCTCTAAATTTTTATTTTTGCTGATCTTATGAAAATTTCCTTCAACTGGCTCAGGCAATATATTCCTCTTGACATTTCCCCGGAGAAAACTGCCGAACTATTGACCGATTCAGGATTGGAAGTAGAAAGCGTAGAAAAATTTGAAGCGGTGAAAGGCGGACTCGAAGGTTGCATCATCGGTGAAGTGAAGACAAAAGAAAAACATCCCGATGCGGACAGGTTAAGCGTCACCACTGTTGACATCGGCACAGGAACTCTTCTCAATATTGTTTGCGGAGCACCTAATGTTGCCGCAGGACAAAAAGTAATTGTGGCAACTGCCGGAACAACTTTATATCCGACAAAAGGTGAACCCATCACGTTGAAGAAAGCAAAAATCCGCGGAGCAATATCAGAGGGAATGATTTGCGCAGAAGATGAACTCGGACTTGGTGAATCGCACGAAGGAATTTTGGTGCTGGATGCAAAAGTGAAAGTAGGAACTCCCGCAAAAGAATATTTCAAAATAGAATCAGATTACATTCTTGAAATCGGATTAACGCCCAACCGTGCCGATGCCGCTTCGCATATTGGAGTTGCAAAAGATTTGTTCGCGAAATTAAATTGGAATCTTCCTGAAAATAAATTTGAATTGAATGTGCCTTCGGTGAATGAGTTTGCAGCAGAAAATAACAAACTAAAAATTGAAGTTAAGGTTGAAGATGCAGAAGCATGTCCGCGATATTCGGGAATTATAATAAGCGGAATAACCGTAAAAGAATCTCCCGACTGGCTGAAAAAAAGATTGCAGTCCATCGGCTTGAAACCGATAAATAATATTGTGGATGCAACCAATTTTATTTTGCACGAAATCGGCCAGCCGCTGCACGCATTTGATGCAGATAAAATAGACGGGAAAAAAGTTATTGTAAAAAAACTTTCTGCCGGAACAAAATTCACAACGCTCGATGGAATTGAAAGAACACTTACTGCGGATGATTTAATGATTTGCTCCGCAAAAGAGCCAATGTGCATTGCAGGAGTTTTCGGAGGAATGAAATCCGGAATCACCAGAGAAACGACAACTATTTTTCTGGAGAGCGCTTACTTCTCCCCTGCTTCCATCCGCAAAACAGCAAAACATCACGCACTAAAAACCGATGCATCTTTTCGTTTCGAGCGCGGCACCGACCCGAACATTACCGTTTATGCTTTGCAAAGAGCCGCATTGCTCATTAAAGAAATTGCCGGAGGAAAAATTTCTTCCGACATTGCAGATATTTATCCGAAACCGATTGAAGAAAAGAAAATCGCTTTCTCTTTTCATTACTGCGACACGCTGCTTGGAAAACAAATTGACCGCGCGCAACTCAAACGGATTTTAAATCTTCTGCAAATAGAAATTGTAACCGAAGGAGGCGAAACGCTTCTGCTCGCAGTTCCGACTTTTAAAACCGATGTGGAAGGCGAGCACGACATTGTAGAAGAAATTCTCCGCATTTACGGATGCAACAATATTAAAATTCCTTCGGCTGTCCGCTCATCTCTTTCATATATCACAAAACCCGATGCGGAAAAACTTCGCAACATAATTTCTGACTTACTCTGCGGAATGGGCTTCACGGAAATTATGTCCAACTCGCTCACAAATTCCGGCTATCTTGATTTGCTTTCATCGGAAAAAGAAAATGCAATTGAACTGCTCAACCCTCTCAGCCCCGAATTAAATGTGATGCGCTCCACGCTTTTCTTCAGCGGGCTGGAAGCAATTGCGTACAACCAGAACAGAAAAAATTCTGATTTGAAACTTTTTGAATTTGGAAAAACGTATAGTAAGTCAAAAGTCAAAAATCAAAAGTCAAAAGAAGAAGAAAACTTTATCGAAACAAATCATCTCGCATTATTTCTCTGCGGAAGAAAGCAAAATGAAAGTTGGAATGCCCAGCAGGGGAGCATAGATTTTTTTCATCTGAAATCTTTTGTGGAAAATGTTTTGGAGAGAGTCGGAATTGAAGCAGAGCAGGTTTCTGAAATGAGTTCGGAAATTCTTTCTTCCGGTTTATCTTATGAATCAAAAAATAAAAAAATTGTTGAACTTGGTTTTGTAAAAAAATCTTTTCTAAAAAAGTTTGATATTAAACAGGATGTTTTTTATGCTGACTTCAACTGGGATATTATTCTTGATTTGTCAAAAAATATTTCCATTCAATTTAAAGAAATTCCAAAGTTCCCTGAAGTGAGAAGGGACTTGGCATTGGTGGTTGACAGAAACATGAAATATGATTTGCTGGAATCACTCGCCTACCAAACCGAAAAAAATCTTCTGAAGAATGTGAACCTGTTCGATGTGTATGAAGGCGACAAAATCGAATCAGGGAAAAAATCCTACGCGCTGAGTTTTATTCTGCAGGATGAAAATGCCACGCTTACCGACAAAGAAGTGGACAGCGTGATGGAAAAATTAATGAAAACCTATAAAGAAAAAGCCGGAGCGGAAATACGGAAATAAAAAATCCTCCCCATTTTTGCAGAGAAGGATTTTTTATTCGCTCAACTTCACTCAATCCACCAACAGTTCCAGCCACTGGCTCCAGCCGTGCGCTCCGTCTTTGAGCGTTACCTGAAAGCGGAAGAAATAGGTGGTTGCGTGCGTGAGCCCCGGCACTTTGGTGGTTCCTTTAGTGGTAACGGGCAAATCGGTGAAGGTTATTTTATCCAGCGTCAGCTGCCACTGAACGGAAAAGCGTTTTTCCCCGTGCATCACTTTTTTCACATTCACCGCAAGTTTCACCGTGCCTTTCACCTTGGTGTTCGTTGCCGTGAAATCATCTTTGCTGTGCGGGGTGCGGAGTTCCACATCAAAGCCCGAACTTTCAATCAGCGCCACTGCTTTTTCGGTGTTGTTGAGGTCATCCGCCAGCCCCTGCACATAGCCCTGGAGCAGGTGCATCTGGTTGGTCATTGGTTTTTTCGCCACCGTGCGCGCAGCGGCAGTTCCCCTCGCCTTGCTCAGCGCAGTGTTTGCAGCCACATCATACGCCTTTATAGTGTTGTCAAATGTTCCGGTATCTGCCACCGCAACGGGAAGATTAGCAGGAATAAAAACGCCCGGCTTATCCCGCATGCTGGTTCGGATGAGTTCCATTTTGTTCCGGTAGCCGCTTAGGGTTTTCAATTTACGCAAGTGCAATACTGCCACCGCCCGTTTTTCGGTTACCACAGGCAGAGCGGGAGTAATTGCCAGCAGAAGGATGTGTTTGTAACCAAATTCATCCCGAATCTGAGTTACTTGAAATTGTGTTTTTTTCATTTTGAAAAATTTAAAGGTTTATGTTTGATTAATTTTTCGATTATTTCAGAACTTACGCAGAAGTTTAGTGAGTATTGTCATTTCGACCATAGGGAGAAATCTCGTATGTTTGGCACAAAGGAGATTCCTCGCTTCGCTCGGAATGACACCGTTTTGCGTAAGTCCTATATTTATAAGATGAGTGTAAAATTGACCCGATTTTCGCTTCCGGGGACATGTACTTCGATACTAAGGACGTGTACTTCGATACTAAGGACGTGTTCTTCGGTACTGAGGACGTGTTCTGCGGTACTAAGGACGTGTTCTTCGGTACTGAGAACGTGTACTGCGGTACTGAGAACGTGTTCTTCGGTACTGAGAACGTGTTCTTCGGTACTAAGGATGTGTACTGCGGTATTGGGAACGTGTACTGCGGTATTGGGAACGTGTGCTGCGGTACTGGGAACGTGTGCTGCGGTACTGGGGACGTGTACTCAGGAACTGAGGACGTGTTCTCAGGCGCTGAGTACACGTGCTGAACTGATGAATCCGGGGCATCAGCAACTTTTGCGTCTGCTCCTTTCTTGTCTTTTGTATCTGTTGCCTGTGTTTTCATTTCTGTTTTTCCGTTTGGTTTCTGATTCTATATAGTTGAACGTAAAAACAGACACATTGATACGCGCAGTTTGTGAAACTGCGCTTTAGGTTTGCCAAAAGCATGTTTCGGTTTGTGAAATGATTCGGATAAGAAGCGCGCTGCTATAGAGAAAAACCCATTTGAGCAAGATTTTTTCTTCCTTCTTCGGTAATGGGGACGGGTTTTTTGCTGTTCATAATAAGGTAATGAGAATTATCGAAGCCATCTATTTCATTCACGTTTACAAAGTAGGAACGGTGAACGGAGCAAAATAATCCGCACGCTTTCAGAAGCTGGCAATACTGCTTCAGCGTAGCGGTGATTGTTTTAGGAGGTTTGCCGTTTGTAAAATGAAAGGTAACGTAAGAGCCATCGGCTTCAATAAATTCAATGCAGGAAGGAAAAACATACGAGGTGCGCCCGAGTTCGTGAAGCGGAATTTTCTTTTCCATTTCCATAGCAAATTTTTTTTGCCAATTCTTTTTCCATCATGGGTATTTAAAAAAGAACAACGTATAACTTTTATTATTATTGCAACGAACAACACTAAACAAAGTTTGAACCAAAATGATAAGTGGCGGGATTTTTTTAGTAAGTGGTAAGGGGAAGCGAATTATTTTTCTCGATGAGTTCGGCAGCAAACTCAACCAATTTAAAGTGGAAGAAAAAGGAATGGGGCAGTTGAATATTTCAGCCATCAATCTTTCATCAGGCGTTTATTCTTATTCGCTCATTGTGAACGGAAAAATGGTTGATACGAAGAAGATGCTGAAGAATAAGTAACTTTGTTGAAATAGTAGAGAGATGAAAAAGATATTAAGTATAATAGCAATTGCAACTGCAAATTTTTGTGCAGCACAAATTACCGGAGGACAATTTGCTCCTACTAATTCTCAATGGTTGCAAGAATCAGACATTTGGCAAAATCCGCCACCACACTTAGTAACTACTTATTATCAGTTTATATTAAAAAATGACACTGTTATTAACGGTAAAAATTATGGCAGGTTATACAGTTCAAATACTCATTTACTTGATTCTTCTTTATCTTGTTATAGTTTTTGGAATTTTATTTACTATGATTCTAACAAAGTTTATATTGGAAATAATCCTGATTCAATGAAATTGACTTTTGATTTCAATTTAGCAAAAGGAGATTCTTTTATTTTTTATACGAAATACTGCTTATCCCAACCATCATATAAATGTGCAATTGACAGCGTTGATACTATTACATTAGGGAGCAAGCAAAGGAAAAGAATTTTTTTTAGTGCTTTTTATAATAATGTACAGCCGCATATTACTTGGGTTGAAGGCGTAGGAGATATGAGATATGGATGGTACACTGATTATGGCTGCCTTACATATTTAGTAGGGTTTGGCGACTCCTTTTATTTAGATTGTTTCACGGATAATACTCAAACAACATTTGGGACTTGTTCTTATGGAAGTTGCTCAGCAGGAGTTGAAGAGAGCAATTTAAATAGAGAATTAAGAATTTTTCCCAATCCATCAAATGGCATTTTTGTAATTCAAAAAGGATGGAAAGAAATAAATACTATTAAAGTTTTTAATCTACTTGGAGAAAGGATATACTTTGCAAGTATTAATTCTGAAACAACTACAATTGACTTAAGTAATCAGAAAGACGGAATTTATTTTGTACAAATAAAAACTGAAGACGGAACTGCAAGCAAAAAAATAATCATCCAGCATTAAATGAAAAAGGTATTTTCTTCTTACCTCTTGCTTGTCAATTCTTACATGTGCTTTGCACAAATTACTTTTCAGAAGACATTTGGTGGAACAGATAGTGATGTTGGGCGCTCTGTTGTGCAAACCAGCGATGGTGGATTTATAGTGACAGGATATACTTGGGGTTTTGGCAATGGTGGTATTGATGTCTATTTAATCAGGGCTGATTCAAATGGCAATACACTTTGGACAAAAACTTATGGAGGAACAAGTGACGATGTGGGTTATTCTGTTGAACAAACAGCTGATGGAGGATTTATTGTATCAGGATTTACGGAGAGTTTTGGCAATGGCAATAGAGACGTTTATCTAATCAGGACTGATGCAAACGGGAACATGCTTTGGACAAAAACCTTTGGAGGAACACTTGATGAAGAAGGTTATTCCGTTCGGCAGACCAATGGAGGGGGGTTTATTGTTACGGGATATACAGATAGTTTTGGCGGTTCTTTTTATCAAGTATATTTAGTAAATACTGATGCAAACGGGAACATACTTTGGACAAGCACCTATGGTGACGGCAACGGTTATTCAGTACAACAAACCAGCGATGGAGGTTTTATTGCTACAGGGTATACCGGCAATGTTGTTTATTTAATCAGGACTGATGCTACCGGAAATCAACTTTGGACCAAAACATTTGGAGGACCTACATGGGTAAATGCTGAAGGCAATATGGTTAAGCAGACGAGCGATGGGGGATTTATTATAGTAGGATACAGAGATACTGTAACCGTGCCAAATTATATAGATCATGTAGATGTTTATTTAATCAGGACTGATGCAAATGGCAACGCACTCTGGGCAAAAACCTTTGGTGGATTAGGCAATGAATTTGGCTATTCCGTTGAGGAGGTAAACGATGGTGGATTTGTTGTGGCAGGTCGTACCTGGAGTTTTGGATTTGGCGGTTGGGATGTATATTTATTTAAAACCGATGCTAACGGTAGTAATCTTTGGTCAAAAACATTTGGAGGAACAAGTGATGATTTTTGTTATTCTGCTCAGCAAACCAGTGATGGAGGTTATGTTTTAACAGGGTTTACAGAAAATTTTGGTTCTGGGTTAACTGATGTTTATTTAATCAAAACCGATTCTAACGGAAACTCTTATTGCAATGAAACTTCACCAAATACTATTGTAGTCATTCCTGTAACTACTGTAAGTGCTGGCAGTACGCAAACAAATGTTTCCACAATTGTAACCTCACCTGCAACTATTGTTAGTACGGGCGGAGTCGAATCTTCGCTTTGTTCAAATGCGGGTATTGGAACTGATTATTCAATAAATGCTGACCTAAACATATATCCTAATCCCGTGCAAAATAAGTTTTATTTAGAGACAACATCAAAAAACAAAGATGAAATTGAAATCAATTTAGTTGATGTTTACGGAACGCAAGCAATTGAAAATGTAAAAAGCAACAATCAGTTAACGCAAATAACTGTGAGCGGTTTAAGTGATGGAATTTATTTCGTCAGAGTAAAAACAGAGCAGGGAACTGCAACAAAAAAAATAATCATCCAGCATTAAATGAAAAAGGTATTTGTATTAATTGCCTACTGCCTACTGCCCACTGCCTACTGCTGTTATAGCCAAATGCAGCCCGCTGATTCTTTGCCGGGGACTTATGCCGGAGAATTATGGT
Organism: Bacteroidota bacterium; assembly: GCA_016195025.1. Taxonomy (NCBI): domain Bacteria; kingdom Pseudomonadati; phylum Bacteroidota; species Bacteroidota bacterium. Next base: position 34,808 of record JACQAL010000062.1, read on the forward strand.
TGGCTAATCCTTCAACAAACCCGTGGTCAATTACTAATGATACTCTTTTTGTTAATGTATTGCTGAATGAAGGATTCAGCATTGATAATAATTCAACCGTGTTGATTGACGTGCAGGACTGCCCTTTAAATCCCTTCTTCTATACAGGCACTGCTCCGCCACAACCCGCGCCTGCTTCTTATGTTCCTAAAAACACTCCTATTCCTACTCAATAAAATTATTTTCTTCAACTGTCCACCATAGGTGGCTCCGCCTGCTCAATAGTAAATAAAAATAGATGTGAGCTATTTGAGAGAGGGAATTATTACAAAGAAGATTATTATTCAACGATAGTGCTCAACAGCGAAAGTTATCATTTTGCGAATCAAGATTTCCTATTTTCCCTGAATTAGATTTCTAAGTTTTGAACCAGGTAAATTTGCTTTTCGGTTTTTGAACCCTTTCCTTTACACTACAAATTTTAAACACCACTGACATGAAACAAGCATTACTCTTCTTACTGGCACTGCCAATTCTCGCTTTTTCAGAAAACAAAATTTCTTCTCCGGAAAACTACAGCGCTTATTTTGAAAAAGCGTACCAGCAGTATCCTTCCATTCCGCGCGGAGTGCTGGAAGCGGTGGCATACACGAACACGCATATTCAGAACATCACGCATAACCCGGGCGATGCGGAGAGTTGCGCGGGGCTTCCTTATTATTATGGCGTGATGGGACTGGTGAAAGACGGGAAAAATGTTTTCAGAAACAATCTGGTAACTGTTTCGCAGATGTCGGGCATTGCAGTGAACGATATGCTGAATGACGCGGAAAAAAATATTCTCGCCTATGCAGCGGCTTATGCGCAGGCGCAGAACAACTTTTCACCCAACGGCAATCTTCCCAATGGAAAATCAACAGTGGAATCACAACTTCCGGTGATTATTTATTTAAGTGAACTTCCGAACAGCGGTTCTTTGCAGGATAATTTTACGATGAATACTAATTTATATTCCGTTTTGAATTTTCTCAATGATAAAAATAATTCGAAGCAATATAATTTTCCGCAGTACAGCATCAATCTTGAAAAAGTTTTCGGCAAAGAAAATTACAAAGTGCTTTCTTCCTCTCATATAAAAGCAAGCGATTATAAAATAACCAATGAAAACGGAAATGAATATGAATATGATAATTCTATTCCGCAGAATAATTTGAAAAATGATTTGCCGGTAACCCAATCCACCGATTATGCTCCTGCCATCTGGAATGCGGCTGCAAGCTGCAATTATACGGTGGGAAGAAGTGTTGCAATTTCTGCCGTAGTTATTCACGACACGGAGGGAAGTTACGCAGGCGCGATTGCCTGGTTTCAGGATTGCTCGTCCTCTGTTTCTGCGCATTATGTGCTGCGCTCTTCCGATGGGCAGGTAACGCAAATGGTGCTGGAAAAAAATAAGGCGTGGCACGTGGGAACAGAAAATGGTTACACCATCGGAATTGAACACGAGGGCTACCAGGCGAAAACCGGCTGGTACACCACTGCCATGTATAATTCTTCCGCCAATCTTGTAAAAGATATTTGCAACAGCGGCTATGGAATCAATCCCGCCACTTGCTGGAACGGTCCTTCCTGCAATGGAATCTGCCTCCTCTCCACTTCTTACAGAATAAAAGGCCATCAGCATTATCCCAATTCCAACCACGATGACCCGGGACCAAACTGGAACTGGTATACGTATTATAATTTGCTGAACGGTTCTTCGCCTCCGCCCTCTACTGCTCCCGCGAATGATAATTGTTCCGCAGCGCAAACGCTTACTCCGGGCACAACTTGCGTCAGCACTTCGGGCGATGTATCAGGCGCAACGCAGAGCGGACTTTCAAAAGCAAGTTGCGATGTTTACTCTGGAACTCCCGCGCTGAAAGATGTGTGGTATAAATTTACCGCCACTGCAACTACGCACACGATAACATTAACTCCCTCATCAGGAATGGATGGCGTTCTTTCTTTATATACTTCCTGCAGCGGAAATCAAATCGGATGTTCAGATAATGGCGGTGGTCCCGGTGGAACGGAAAAAATTTCTGCAAGTGCATTAACGGTTGGCTCCACCTATTTCATCCGCGTGTATAGTTATGGTTCATCCACGCCTTCCACTACCACATTTAATATCTGCATAACTGCTCCGCCTGCATCCACTGCTCCTTCGAATGATAATTGTTCGAATGCCATTGCGCTCACGCCCAACACCAGTTGTGTTTCCACTTCGGGAACGCTTGCAAATGCAACCGTGAGCGGGCTTTCAAAAGCAAGTTGCGATGCTTCCAGTTATTCTTCGCTGAAAGATGTTTGGTATAAATTCACCGCCACAGCAACTACGCATACAATTACCTGCACTCCTTCCTCCGGCTTGGACGCGGTTTTGTCTTTATATACTTCCTGCAGCGGAAGCCAAATCGGATGTTCGGATAACGGAGGCGGTCCCGGTGGAACGGAAAAAATTTCTGCAAGCGGATTAACGGTTGGCTCTGCTTATTATATCCGCATTTATCCTTACGGCTCTTCTTCTCCAACAACGAACACCTTTAATGTGTGCGTAACGGCTCCGTCTTCAACTCCGCCACCCGCTGTGAACTGCACCAAAACTTACAAGACCACGATTGAAGGATTTGATGTGTACCAGCATAACTCGGGAGCCATTATGTTCCGCGCCAAGATGGCGATTGATGCCGATGGAAGCCCGCGCGCTTATGGTCCGAATGATTCGGGTTTGGATTACACCGCCAATGCCGGCTATCCCGGAAACTGGTGGGGAGTTGTTACCGATTCATACGGCAACCCGATTATTCAAACTTCGAGCGACCCGTATCCGGGATTATATGTTTCCACCACTTCACTTGTGAACAGTGCCTACTCTTCCACAAAAACCCAGCACTATGTAAACTCCGAAGTCGTTCCGTTTTTTGTGCTTCCTTCGGCAATTACTTCCATGGGCGTGAAGTTGGGCGATGTGGCGTATGTGTACAACACTTCGAACGGAAAAAGTTGCTACGCGATTTTTGCCGATGGCGGTCCTTCCGGAAAATTGGGAGAGGGCTCCATTTATCTTGCGAATCAACTCGGAATAAATTCCAACGCGCGCACGGGCGGAACTTCATCGGGAATTATTGACTATGTGATTTTCCCGAACTCCGGCTACGGGCAGGGAACCATTCCCTCTGTTTCACAAATCAACTCCATCGGCTCCACAAAACTGAATGCCATTGGCGGAAGCGGAATTACTTCCTGCATTCCTGCGGCTCCGCCCATTATTTCCCAAAGAGACGCATCAACTGCTGAAGAAGAAAAAAATTCTCCGGTTGAAGTTGCCGCGGAAAATTCTCTTGTGGTTTATCCGAATCCCTTTGACGGAATTACGCTTCACGGAAAATTTTCGGTTGCCGGTGATAATGCAATGAGCGTAAAAATTTATGACATGACCGGAAGGGAAATTTTCTCCAGGCAACTAATTGTTTCAGTAGGAGAATTTACGCTTCCGTTTGATGAAAAACTTCAGAATGGAATGTACATTCTGCAGGGAATTGTAAACGATAAATCGTTTACGCAGCGATTGATTGTGCGGTAGGAAAAATAATTCTTTCAGAAGAAGCAATCGGCAATTCCGGTTGCTTCTTTTATTTATATTCTCATAATTTATAATTCAACTGCTTCACCGTTTTATTTTTCCATTCCGAAAAAGTTCCGTCAATAATTTTTTTCCGTGCTTCGCGCATGAGCGAAGCATAAAATGCGAGGTTGTGAATGCTGGCAATCTGTGAAGCGAGCATTTCATCCGCCATGTTTAAGTGGCGCAGGTATGCTTTGGAATAATTTTTATCTACGAAAGAAGTTCCGTTTTCATCTATAGCAGAAAAGTCATCTTTATATTTCGCATTGCGGATGGAAATTGTTCCCTGCGAAGTAAAAAGCATTCCGTTGCGCGCGTTGCGCGTGGGCATCACGCAATCGAACATGTCAATGCCAAGCGCAATGCATTCCAAAAGTTGCGCGGGAGTTCCCACGCCCATTAAGTAGCGCGGTTTTTCTTTCGGAAGAATGCCGCAGACAATTTCCGCCATGGAAAACATTTCTTCTTCCTCTTCGCCTACCGATAAACCGCCAATTGCATTGCCTTCAAAGTTCATGGAAGAAATAAATTCTGCGGACTGAATTCTCAAATCTTTGTAAACGCTTCCCTGAACGATGGGAAATAACGCTTGAGCAAACTTCCCCCCTTCGGGGGGATAGAGGGGGGCTGTTTCATCAAATCTTTTTTTGCATCGCTTCAGCCAGCGATGTGTCATGTCCATGCTTTCTTTTGCATACGTGTATTCGCAGGGATAAGGCGTGCATTCATCAAACGCCATAATAATATCCGCGCCAATCGAGCGCTGAACATCAATGGCTTTTTCGGGAGAGAAAAAATGAGTGGAGCCGTCAATCTCTGAAACAAATTTTACTCCTTCTTCCGAAATTTTTGGTTTCGGCAATTTGAAACCATCCGGATTTTTTTTTCTCCGTTCATCACCGAGCGAAAAAATCTGGAAGCCGCCACTGTCGGTGAGCATGGGCAAATCCCACCCGATGAATTTATGCAGCCCGCCTGCTTTTTCAATCACATCAATGCCGGGCTTGAGATAGAGATGATAGGTGTTTCCCAAAATGATTTGTGCGCCAATGTCATCTTTCAGTTCGTGCTGGTGAACTGCTTTCACGGTGCCGCGCGTTCCCACGGGCATGAAGACGGGCGTTTGAATTTTTCCGCGAGCCGTTTCTATTTCTCCCGCGCGCGCTTTTGTTTCTTTATTGGTATGTTCAATTCTGAATTTCATTTTCCTGGTTACGAATGACAAATCTGTAACGAATTTTACGAATCTAAAGATTTTTTCACTCGCGTATGATTTGTAACATTCGTAAAACTATTCGTTAATTCGTTACCGGAAAATGTTAAGAAGAATGTTAAAATCTGTAAAAGATAATTTACATCGCAAGAGCGGATGAAATTAACTTCGCCAAAAAAATATTTCCGTGCCTGAATTCAGTTTGCAGTTTGTTGTGTTTATTATTTTCTGTTTGTCCATTGCGGTTTTGCTCTGGTATTACTTTTTTTTCTTCGCGCGTCTTGCTTTTTATAAGGAACATCAACCGTCAACCATCAACCATCAACCGGTTTCTGTTGTCATTTGCGCCAAGAACGAAGACCATAACCTGCCGGAATTTCTTCCGCTGATTCTCTCGCAGGATTATCCGGAGTATGAAGTGGTGGTCGTAGATGACTGCTCGTGGGATAACACGCCCGATGTGCTGCGCGAGTTTGAAAAAAAATATTCCAACCTGAAAGTGATTACGATTAAGGAAGACCTCAAACATTATCACGGAAAAAAATTTGCGCTCATGGTGGGAATTAAAGGCGCTTCGCACGATTATCTGCTGCTCACCGATGGCGATTGCAAACCGCTCAGCAACCAGTGGCTGAAAAAAATGATGAGCAAATTTTCCGCAGGGAAAGAAATTATGCTCGGCTACAGCAAGTATGAAAAACTTCCCGGCTTGCTGAATAAACTAATCCGCTTCGATACGTTTCACATTGCGCTTCAGTATTTTTCTTTTGCCATGGCGGGAAAACCGTATATGGGAATCGGAAGAAACCTCGCTTACAAGAAAGAACTTTTTTTCCGGCATAAAGGATTCGCCACGCATTACCACATTGAATCGGGCGATGATGATTTGTTCATCAACGAAGCAGCAACAGAAAAAAATGTGGCGGTGGAATTTTCGGAAGGAAGTTATACCGAATCGCGCGTGAAAAAAGATTGGAAAGGTTGGATTGAACAAAAGCGAAGGCATCTCACCACATGGAAAGAATATAAACTGTCAGATAAATTCCGGTTAGGGCTTTATCCGTTTTCGCAGGCAATTTTCTGGCTTTCGTTTATCGCGTTACTAATTGCGAACAAACATGAACTGTTTTTTGAATATGATTTATATCTTATTCTCGGATTGCTCGCGCTGCGGTTAATTTCCCAATGGATAATTTTCAAGTTCGCCCTTGCTCAATTAAAAGAGAAAGATTTATTCTTAACTTCGTTGTTCGCAGAATTGTTTTTGCTGGTGTTTTATCCGGCACTTTCAATTTCAAACGCGCTCTTCCGCAGAAAAAAATGGAAAAGAATATAAGCGGCAATCTTTCCGCCAAAGGAGTTTACGACTGGAAACTTATTCAGCGCGCCTTGAAAAAAGGCGACCAGAAAGCGTTTGCTGAACTGATGGGAAGATACAAGGATACCATTTTTTTTACTCTGCTGAAAATGATTCGCGATAAAGATGACGCGGAAGATTTAACCATTGAAGCATTCGGAAAGGCATTCCGGAATCTTAGCCAGTACACTCCCGATTTTTCCTTCAGCACGTGGCTTTTTAAAATTGCCACCAACAACTGCATTGACTTTATCCGAAAAAGAAAAGAAGCAGTTTCTCTTGACCGTACGTATGAAACGAAGGATGGCAACACAGTTTCCATTGAACCGCCATCAAATTTCCTGAACCCCGAAGAAAAAGCCATTAAGAAGCAAAAAATAAAACTCATGCATACAGTTGTGGAAAAACTTCAGCTCCGTTACCGCAGGTTAATCGAACTGCGGTATTTCCAGGAAAAAACATACGAAGAAATAGCCGCAGAACTGAAACTGCCCATAGGAACCGTGAAAGCCCAGCTTTTTCGCGCCCGCGAACTGCTCTATCATACCCTCAGGCGCATGGAAGACAAAATTTAATTCTTTCGCAGAATTATTCTCCAAAATATTTTTGTTTCATCTCAAATAAATTTTACCTTTGTTGTTTGTATCTCAAAACACCTTCTTAAAAAACACCGGATGAAAAAATTTTTACCCGTATTCTTCATCGCCCTGAATTTTTTCTTCACCGCAAAATTATTCGCGCAGGATAATGTTGGCATCGGAACCAACACGCCCAACGCCAGCGCGCTGCTGGAACTTCTTTCCACCAATAAGGGATTGCTGATTCCCAGAGTTCCTCTGCTATCGAACACCGATGTGGTAACTATTCCTTCCCCTGCGGTAAGTTTACTGGTATATAATACCAATGCCGCTATGGTGAACGGAGGATTAGGTTTCTGGTACTGGGACGGAACACAATGGGTGCAGGCAATTGGTCCTGCCGGTCCTATGGGCCCGATGGGTCCCACCGGTCCTGCAGGAGCAAACGGAGCCACTGGTCCGCAAGGTCCCACGGGTGCAGCAGGCGCTAACGGAAATAATGGAGCAACGGGTCCAACCGGTGATACAGGTCCTGCCGGTGCAAATGGAACTAACGGAACAAATGGAGTAACCGGTCCCACAGGAGATACAGGCCCTGCCGGTGCGAATGGAACTAATGGAACCAACGGAACAAATGGCGTAACGGGTCCTACCGGTGCAAACGGAACGAATGGAACCAACGGAACAAATGGTACCAATGGTACCAACGGAACAAATGGCGTAACGGGTCCTACCGGTGCAAACGGAACGAATGGAACCAACGGAACTAATGGTACCAATGGAACAAACGGAACAAATGGCGTAACGGGTCCTACCGGTGCAAATGGAACGAATGGAACTAACGGAACAAACGGAACTAATGGCGTAACGGGTCCTACCGGTGCAAATGGAACGAATGGAACTAACGGAACAAACGGAACTAATGGAACAAACGGAACCAATGGAACTAATGGCGCAACAGGTCCTACCGGTCCTACGGGAGCAAATGGAACCAACGGAACAAACGGCACGAATGGAACCAACGGCACAAACGGAACAAACGGAACCAACGGCACGAATGGAACCAATGGCGCAACCGGTCCAACCGGTCCGGTTGGATGCGCAACTACAAATTATCTTATAAAATATAACGGAGGCGCAACTTGCAGCCGCTTGTTTGATGACGGAACCTATGCAGGCATAAATCCTACTTACGGTCCTGTAAATGACTTCTGGACTATTCTGCAAGGAGGCGGTTCATTCGGAACCAATGGCGCATCAAGAGTGTTGGTTGGCTGGTACAGAGGAGCCGATCCCATTGTTGAGCCCACCAATAATGCAACCGGGTATGTGGGTTATTATGCCGCACCTTTCTTTAACGCATGGTGGGGAATGAATGCCTATAATTACTGGGTGATTTCCAAGCGTGAACAAAAAAGAAATATTAATTCTGTAAATGACGATGCGGCATTAACGGAATTGGTGATGGAAGACATTGACAAAATAAAACCTTCTTTCTATAAATATATTACTGAGAAGGATAATCTTGACAATGATGTAAAATACAGGCACCAGATGCATTTGGGAGTTATTGCAGATGAATCTCCCGATTATATTTTAGGCGAAGCATTTGATAAAGTAGATATTTATGGAATTGCCACCTTATCATTGGCGGGAGTAAAAAATAACAGGAAAGAAATCAAAGAAATCAAAAGTTATCTGGGAATGAGTTCCAGCGTGAACGTAAGTGATTTCGGAAATGCTACCCTGAACGGCTCTGAAACATGGATTAATTTCTCTGAGGACTTTGCCAGAAAAATTTCTTCCGGCAACTTGCCTGTCATCACGCTTACTTCCAATAATCCGTCTGTAACACTAAGCGTAACGGAGAAGAGCGCGCAGGGATTCAAAGTGGCTGCCTCCATGGCAACTTCCGATTTATCGGTTGACTGGATTGCAATGGCGAAAGTGAAAACAGAATCCTCACAGGAGAAATCAAATCTTTCTTCGCAGGTTTCACCTTACCTGATGGAGCGGCTGCATGTTCCTGCATCCACGAAGAGTTCAATCATCAGCAATCTCGCTTCTTTGAACACCGCATCTCCTGCTGCCAAAGGGGCGCTGAATTTCGAAAATAGAATTCGCTGACGCCTGCCTTCTTAAAACAAAAAGCCGCCCCTATTTCGAGGCGGCTTTTTTTTATTCCGCTCAGCCAATCACCACCGGAACGGGCGCGCATAGTTCGCCAATGTTTCCTTTAGAATCCTCGTAGAGGGCGCTGTGCCATGCCACTTTGCGCAAATCCTTGTCTTCAAAATGCACCGTGAAAAATCCGCGTTTGGCATCGCCCATGTATTTGAACTGGTCTGCCGAAGGCACA
>JACQAL010000063.1 GCA_016195025.1 Bacteroidota bacterium
CGCCTGCATTGGTTAAAGTGGTTGTTCCGAAAGTGATGGCGGGACTTAGAAAATAACCCGTTACGAGAACATTTCCGTTTGCATCCGCTGCAATGCCGTAGCCATAATCAGCAGAAGTTCCGCCCGCGCTTTTTGCCCAGAGCACATTTCCGCTTGCGTCATATTTCACAATAAAAATGTCAGGATAACCTGCATTTGCATTGGTTAAAGTGGTTGTTCCGAAAGTGATGGTGGAACTTTGAAAAATACCCGTTACGAGAACATTTCCGTTTGCATCCGTTGCAATGCTTCTGCCCTCATCATAAGAAGTTCCGCCCGCGTGTTGAGCCCAGAGGTATGCGGGGGATTGGGCGGATACGATGTAAGATGTAAGATGTAAGATGGCAGATGTGAGGAGGAAAATTTTTTTCATTCAACGCAAAGATAAAAGAAAAGGCGGACTTGCTCTTTACTTCACCACCACCATCTTTTTTGAAATTATTCCTTGCTCTGTTTTTACTTGCAGGAAATAAATTCCTTGCTCAAGAGAAGAAACGTCAATGGTGAGATTCCTCGCTGCGCTCGGAATGACACTTTGTGTCACTTTTTCTCCCAGCACATTGTAAATTTCTATTTTGTATTCATTGCCCATTGCCGACTGCCCATTGCCGACTTGTATTTGAAACAGCCCGCTCGTGGGGTTGGGGGAAACAGAAATATTTTCACCTGCTGAATTATTTTCCTCTATTCCCGTTCCATAAAAGCAATATGTTGTTTGCGCACCATAACTTTGGATGGTTGGGGTGATGGTATATGTGTTTACATTCCATACAGCTGGCGGAGGCGTTACGGACGAAACAAAAGTAGTAAAGGCAGACGGCTTGATATCTGGAGTGTATTCCTTACAGCCGCTGTTTCCAACAGAGTCCGTTTTAATTAAAAAAACAAATGAGTGACCAAGGCCATAATTATTTGTTGATGCGAGAATAAATCCTCCATCTGTTGTAAAATCAATAGAGGGAGCATTTTCCCAACTTTGCGACCCTACTCCCATTGAAGTTCCATAATAAGCTTTTTCCCAGAGTAAATTTCCAGCAGGGTCTGTTCTTAAGAAAGAGGCATCTTCATCATAATTTGTATAACTGGTAACAATACTTGCACCTATAATATATCCTCCGTCTTTTGTTTGCTTTAATTGTGAGATACTTCCCCCTCCACAACTTGTGCATGTGCTATCAGTTTTAGACCAAAGCAGGTTTCCATTTGAATCGGTTTTAAAAAGGTAAGGTCCTTCAACACCTGCAGGTTGATGAAATACCCATCCTGCAATAACAAAATCTCCTTCCGAATTTTGAATGACATCAGAGCCCGCATCCTCGGATGTATTTCCGTATGTTTTCATCCACTGAAAATTTCCTGTAGAATCGGTTTTAAGTAAGAAAGCTTCACCACTGTTGTTTGGGTAATTCCCTGTAATAACAAATCCTTTATCAGTTGTTTGCCTGACGGAAGAGCCATAAAAACAATTCAACGTATCGCCCCAAGCCCTTGTCCATAGTACATTTCCCACTGAATCTGTTTTTAACAGGCATAGCAAATAATGGCAATGTAAACTATCTAAAGTCGGATTGTCATAATTGCGTGTTAAAATAATAAAGCCATGGTCGGATGTTTGCCTGAAAGAAACCGACCAATTATCTGCCGTATTACCATAGGTTTTTGACCAAAGAATATTTCCGTCTGAATCGGTTTTAATCATATAAATATTATTATTCAGGGTTGATGATAAGAGAGCCAAACCTCCATCGTTTGTCTGTTCAAGCAATTCCCCTCCCCCTCCGCTATAAATTTTTGTCCAGAGCAAAGTCCCGTTTGAATCGGTTTTGAGTAAATAAGCATTACCTGACCATCCATAATTTCCCGCAATAATGTATCCTTCATCTGCAGTTTGCTTCGCACATTTAGCCCCCGTAGGAGTTGTGCCTCCGTAATTCATGTGAAAAGTAACCTGCGCATGAGAGGAAATAAGGAAATAGGGAAATAGGGAAATAAGGGAAATGCAGAAATAGTTCTTCATTGCATAAAGATAATAAAAGCAGCAAGTATCAGATTAAAGACGCATCCTGCTTGGTATTGGTTGCTTGGGTTATTCCGCAATCACAAATTTTTCACGCATGGTTTTGCTGCCTGTTTGGAGTTCGAGAAAATAAATGCCCTGCTCCAGAGAAGAAACGTCAATGGTGAGATTCCTCGCTGCGCTCGGAATGACACGTTGTGTCACTTTTTCTCCCAGCACATTGTAAATTTCTATTTTGTATTCATTGCCCATTGCCGACTGCCCATTGCCGACTTGTATTTGAAACTGCCCGCTCGTGGGGTTGGGGGAAATTTGAATTGCGGATTGCGGATTGAGCATTGCGGATTGAGCATTTAGAGTAGTATCCGTATATCTCGCAATATATTTTGCCGTATCGTTTGTTCCTCCTGAAAATTTTCCTCCTGCGTATAAATCTCCTTTGAAAGAGGCAAGCGCATACACTTCATCGTTTCTTCCTCCGCCTACATCGCTCCATTGTGTGCCATTCCAGTGCGCAAGGTTGCTTGCGGCATTTCCTCCTGCCTGCGTGAATGAGCCGCCTGCGTATAAGTCACCGTTATGAATGGTGAGCGCATATACTGTTCCGTTTGTTCCGCTTCCAAGCGCAGACCAACTGCTGCCGTTCCATACGGCAATATTATTTGCAGCATTGCCTCCTGCCGTTGTAAAATTTCCTCCTGCATAAATTTTGCCGTTGTAAGCAAGCAATGTTTTTACCACTCCGTTTACTCCGCTGCCGAGCGAATCCCAACTTGCGCCATTCCATTTTGCAAGGTTGTTTGCTTTAATTGTGCCTGCCGAATCAAACAAACCTCCTGCGTATACATTAGAAGTATCAATTACTTTAATCGCATACACCGGACCAGTGGTGCCGCCTTGCATGAAATTAAAAGTGAGTTTAGGACAATGATTATAAAAACCTATGTACCTTGTACTGTCATTATTTGTAGAGCCATTACAAAATACGCAACGAGCCGCAATGTAGGTATACATATAAGGAAAACAATTCCCGTTCCACAGGGTTTTTGAAAAATCAATTGCAAATACAGTATCCATATAATTAAAAGAATAAACCCCCATCTTGATACTGCTTGCTATGGTTCCTTCACAAAACATAATATTATTTGCGTATGATTCAGACATTGCAGGCGCACTGCAATTCCCCCAGTTAAACCTGCCCGCGCATGAAAACCAAATCCCGCCCATAGTATCCTGAAACCTTGCCACTGAAAAAACAGAAGGGCGTAAGGGGTTTACCTTGTTGATGTCGGGGTAGGGCTGGCAGTCCGGTGCTCCTCCTGACAGATAATAAGAATTATTCCAATACCACGATAATACTGGTCCCATGCAAATTGCATGATGCACAGAACTACTATCCCATATAAGCGAATCGAATTCTCCGCCAAAATACAATATCTCACCGCCAGTAGGGTCCCATAAGGAGTCAGGATACAATACTCGGACAGGACCGTCTATATACATTTTCCAGCCAGCACTTATACCATAATCAATTACAGACAGCCACTTTTTTTGAGCGAAAGCAGCCGGAGAAAAACAAATGCCGGAAGCGAATAAAAAAATAAGCAAACATTTTTTCATTACGCAAATGTAATAATAAAAGCAGGAAAGAACAAATTATTGTTTCTTCCTGCTTTTTTGGTTTTATTATTCATCCGTAATAATAAATTTACCTGTAGCAAGGTTTTTATCGTCCTCACTGATTTTATAGAAATAAATTCCCTTACCTAAATCGCCCCTTTCAAGAAATATAGTATTGGAATTGATATTTTGCACACTTGAAACTAATTTTCCTGTAATGTCATAAATCGATAAAACGCCATTATGAATAGTTTCAGGATTTAGTTTAATAATGGCGCTGTAAGAAAATGGATTTGGATATAATTCCTCCTGTAAATCATTTTCAGAAGTTTGCCCCATTAATCTTGGAGGAGGGGCTAGGCAAATAATGGTGCTCCCATATTTTAATGTTACGTAATTGTAATTTTGATTATTTACCCAAGTTCCGCCAGCCACATAAACCTCATCTGTGCAATAGGTCGCGTTATATACAACTTTTAATGTATATAGGACTTTCGCAAGATTAGTGAAAATGAGTTAGTGGTGTTCTGAGTTGTTGCACAAGGAACTGTTTAAACAATCCTGTTTTTACTTGATAGAGCGTTTGATTCGTTTGATAACCGATCGTAGCCAAAGACATCCAAA